>CAZBNF010000024.1:0-14862 GCA_964493115.1 uncultured Planctomycetia bacterium
GTTCTGAGAGGGGCATTAAATAACTACGGAGGTTATAAAAGATGTCTACTCACAAGAGAGGGAAAATGAAACAAACATTTGAAGGATGGTTATTTAACAGATTAGAGATTGTGGGAAATGAACAATACAATCATGTGGGATGCGAAGGAGAAAGCAAGGAATTTGGTAATTTCTTATCACAGTTTGTTCCTGAAAATGGCATGAAAAGAAAAGTGAAATTTACCATAGAAGCATTGGAAGGTCCCAAGATATTGAATGAATACAAAAAACCAAGGTCATATATTTAACTAAAATCTGGAATTATAGAAAAATGGAACAAGCAGACCTTATTATAATAGGCGCGGGACCGGCAGGGCTAAGCGCGGGCATATATGCCGGTTGTTATGATTTAAAGTCAATAATCTTTGAAGAAAATATTCCGGGTGGATTGGCTGCGGAAATACCTTTATTAGAGGATTATCCCGGTTTTTATGAAGGGATTAGCGGCAGGAGTTTAGCCGAGAAGATGGTTGAGCAGTGCAAAAAACCGGGAATCGAAATACGCCAATTTGAAAAAGTCAATAATTTGAATTTTGGAAATAAAGAAAAAATAGTAGAAACAGATAAATCTGATTATACCGCTAATTGTGTAATTATTGCTTCGGGGAGGCATCCGAAAACGCTCGATATCCCGGGCGAGAATGAATTGCGTGGCAAGGGGGTTAGCTACTGCGCAGTATGCGACAGTGCTTTTTTCAGGAATAGAAAAGTAACTGTGATAGGAGAAGGTAATCCTGCGGCAGAAGTTGCGCTATACTTAGCTGAATCGGCATCTTCGGTGATTTTGGCATATTTAAAACCCAGGATGGAAGCAGAAAAGATTCTTGCAGAAAGGCTGGTAAAGCGAAAAGTAGAGGTTTTAGTTAATATGGAAGCGAAAGAGATTAAAGGAGATATGAAGGTAAAAAGTGTGATTTTAGCCGATAAAAAAACAGGTAGCACAAAAGAGATAGAAACCGATGGTGTATTTTTACAGTTAGAAGAGACACCTAATAGTCAATTGGCCGAAAAGGCCGGGATACGAACAAACGAAAAGAAATATATTATTGCTGATGAAAAGGGTCTAACGAATATTGAAGGCGTATATGCGGTCGGCGATGTAACCAATCGTCCGATAAAAAAGACGATAACTGCCATTGCCCAAGCGGCTATCGCGGTTAATGATATATTTGAAAAAAAAGTGTATAAAAATGGCACAGGATAAAAAAGAAAAACGAACAGGCATTTTTATATGCCACTGTGGTAAAAACATCGCAGGCGGTGTGGACATAAAGGTTTTGCTGGAAAGTTCAAGAAAGTTTGAAGGGGTTGCTTTCGTTACGGATAATAAATTTTCCTGCTCTGAAGAAGGGCAAATTGCTATCCAGGATGCCATAAAAGATAACGGTTTGAACAGGATTATCGTTGTTGCCTGCGATCCCAGTTTGCATCTTTTGACTTTTCAACATTGCGGAAAAAAACTCGGGATAGATCCTGCATTCGTAGATTTAATTGATATCAGAAAATGGACTATGTTTGGCAGCCCAAATAAGGTTGATGAAAAACAGGCTCTGGTTAATTCCCAAAGGCTTATCGAACAAGCCGCAAAAAGGATGCGTTTGAAACGGATAATTCCCAAGGTTACCGTAGAGGTTAATCCGTCAGTTTTGGTTATCGGAGCAGGGGTAGCCGGTCTGGAAGCCTCTTTAGACTTAGCGGATAAAGGTTATAAGGTGCACCTTGTGGAACGATTGCCAACTATCGGAGGTAAAATGGCATTGCTTTACAAGGTTTTTCCCACAAATGACTGTGCTCCTTGTATATTAGCCCCTAAGACCGCGTATGCCAATATCCATCCGAATATAAATTTATTAACCAATTCAGAAGTAACTACTGTAGAAGGGCATATAGGCAATTTCAGCGTTGTAGTTAATCAGAAGCCCAGATATGTTGATGACAAAAAATGTACTGGCTGCGGGTTGTGCGTTGAGAAATGTCCTATAAAGGTAGTTGATAATGAATATTCGAGAGGCATCGGTGAACGTAAGGCAATATATATACCTTACGATCAGGCAATACCCAGAAAAGCTGTCATAGACGCCCAAAATTGCCTTTATTTTCAAAAAGGTGCTTGTAGATTATGTGAAAAAGTTTGCCCTGCTCAAGCAATAGATTTTAAACAGGAACCCAAAGCTATAGAGTTAAAGGCAGGTGCTATTATCGCAGCCACTGGTTTTGATGAATATAATCCTGCTCGGAAAGTAGAGTACGGATATAAGCGATATGGCAATGTTATAACTCAATTTCAACTAGCAAGGCTTTTGGATATTGACGGGCCCACGAAGGGGAGGCTCCTAAGACCGACAGACGAAAGAGAGCCGTATAGTATCGCGATGATTCAATGCGTGGGTTCGCGGGATGAAAACGCGAATGGATATTGTTCCACTGTTTGTTGTATGTACGCGTTAAAACATGCCCAGATAATTAAAGAGATGGTTTTACCTGATACCCAAGTTTATATTTGCTACATAGATATGCGCACTACCGGTAAGGGTTTTGAAGAGTATTACAAGCGTACCAGAGATATCGGTGTTAATTTTATTCATGGCAGGCCTGCTGAGGTTATTGAAAATCCTAAAACAAAAAACCTTATTTTGAAGGTTGAGGATTCTGACATAGGCGAGTTTTTTAGGTTGGAAGCGGATTTAGTTGTGTTATCTTGCACGACTGTGCCATCTAAGGGCACAAAACAACTCGCGGGGCTTTTAGGTGTAAATTTAGACAAAAACGGTTTTTTTAAGGAAGTCCATCCTAAACTTCGGCCTGTTGAGACGAATGTCAGGGGTGTTTATATATGTGGTTCAGCGCAGGGGCCGAAAGATATTCCCGATTCAATTGTCCAGGCAAAAGCAGCTGCATCCTGCGCGGACAGCGAATTAAGAAAGGGTAAAATAGAACTTCCCGAGCTTGTTGTAAAATTAAGCAGGTCAAATTAAGGAGGCATTAACTATGGCAGAGGTTTATGTAGAGGAATTTATGTCACCCGGATGTGTCGGTTGCCCTCAAGTTAAAGAGATGCTTAAAATTTTATCCGAAGAATTAAGCGGTGAGATAACAGTAGAAGAAGTAGATATAACTATTGATACTACGAGAGCGTCACAGTATGGAATTATGTCAGTTCCTGCCCTAGCTATTAATGGTGAGCTTAAATTTATGGGGGTACCAAAGAAGGAGGAATTAAAGAAAGCGCTTCAGGAGGAACTAAACAAGGATGAATAAGGTTAAAAGGACCCCCGAAATTAAACAATCAGTTTCTTCTTCAGAGTTAGAACCGAATTTTAAATCTGAGGTTTTAGCACATACCGATGTGCAGGGCTTAAATGCCTGTTTTAGTTGCGGGACCTGTTCGGCGGGTTGTCCTATTCATGAAGTATTTCCGGAGTATAACCCGAAGAAACTTGCCAAGATGGTAAGTTTAGGTATGAAAAGGCAGGTTTTAAACAGTCCGTATATTTGGTATTGCGCTACCTGTCGTAATTGTGAACAGCGTTGCCCTCAAAATGTTAAGTTTTTTAATATCTTGAATGCCTTAAAAAATATGGCGGCCAAAGAAGGTTATGCGCCGGCAGTCTGGATTGAGCAAACAAAGCAGGTGATTAAAACGGGTATGGTTTTCCCTACTGAAAAGAGTTGGGTTAAAAAAAGAGAGGAGCTTTCGCTCCCCTTTTTAAAGGAAGGCCATCCGGAGCTTAAAAAAATAATTGAGTTAACAGGAATTGATAAAATTAAGCCGAAAGTCGATACGGAATGAACAAATACGCTTTATTTTTAGGTTGCACTACCCCTACAAAGGTTTTTCAATATGAACTTGCCTCCAGGTGGGTTTGTAGATATTTTGGGATTGAGTTGATTGATATCGAAGATTTTGTTTGCTGCGGTATTAATCAGGTTAATTTAAGCATAGAGACAGGGCTTTTGATGGCAGCGATGAATCTGGCTTTAGCAGAAGCTAAAGAGTTGGATATTCTTACTCTCTGCGCTGCCTGCACCGGCGCCTTGGCAGAAACGATAGAAAAACTAAACGACGTAACAATAAGAAATGGAATAAATGAGAAATTGCGAAATGTTGGTTTAGAATACAAAGGAAAGATTAAGGTAAAACATATTTCAAGAGTTCTTTATGAGGATATAGGCGTGGAGAAAATAAAGAGAGAGGTAAATAAAGATTTATCCGGCCTACAGGTAGCCCCGCATTACGGTTGCCATTATTTAAAACCGAAGTCTGCTTTTGGAGGATTTGAGGAGCCGGATAATCCCAAGAGCCTTCATCAACTTATTTCTGTTACAGGAGCCCACCTTGTTGAGTATGAAACTCTCGGCCTTTGTTGCGGAGGAAAGGTTTTTCCGGTTTCCGAAAATTTAGTTGATTCCTTAGTACAAAAGAAACTCGATGATTTGATGAATAAAGAAGTAGATGCAATGGTTCTTCAATGTCAGACTTGTTATCTTATGTATAGTGACCGGCAGAAAGAGATAAATAAAGAATATGCTAAACTGTATAGTTTACCTGTACTTCTTTATCCCCAGCTTTTAGGGTTAGCTTTAGGCGCAAACCCGGTAAAAGAGCTTGGTCTCAATTTACACACAGTTTCAGTGGATAGGGTTTTGGAGAAAATAACATAGCAGATGTGTAAATATGAAAGATGATATTAAAAAATGGATAGAAAAAGACGGAGAGCAATTTTTAAGAAAGATTAGCCTCAAAGAAGGGCAAACTGTTTTAGATTTTGGTTGTGGGGAGGGCCATTATACTATTCCGGCGGCAGAAGTAGTAGGTAAAAAAGGCAAAGTGTATGCTTTAGATAAGGATATTGTGAGGTTATCGGGGTTGAAAAAGCTGGCAAGATTGAGGTCTATAGAAAATATAGAAACATTAAGTTGGAATTTGCTGAATTTAGTAAAAGATAGTTCGGCTGACGTGGTTCTTTGTTATGATGTTCTTCATTATCAGTATAGAAAGAAGAGGGATGCGATTTACAGTGAAATACACAGAGTTTTAAATAGTAAAGGTATTCTTTCTGTGTACCCGAAACACCATAAGCAGGATTATCCTTTAGATCATTGGGCTGATATGGATTTAGAAGATATTATAAAGGAAATAAAGGAAACAGGGTTTATTCTTAAAGACAAATTCTTGGAAAGTCTTTTACATGATGAGCATTTCAATAAAGGACATATATTGAATTTTGAGAAAATCTAAATGGTTTAAATAATTGTAGGGGTACAAAATGATTGAGGTCGAAAAGGAAAATGCGAATGAATTTTTAGTAATTGTAGATGAGAAAGGTTCCAAGACAGAATATAAAGTGCAACTGGAAGATGAATATTATCAGAAATTGACTAAAGGTAATATAACTAAAGAAGAGTTGATAAAAAGGTCTTTTCGGTTTTTATTGAGGAAAGAATCAAAAGAATCGATTCTTTCAAAATTCAATTTGAGAATCATTGAAAGTTATTTCCCTGGATATGAAGGGGAGATAAAGGTAGTATGATAACGCAAAATGTAATTTACATTAGCATTGGTCTTTTTGCGGGTTTTATGAGCGGTATGTTTGGTATTGGTGGGGGGGTTGTAAGAATACCTTTGCTTAATCTTGCAGGCTTACCTTTGCTGAGTGCTTTTGGAATTAATTTCCTTGTTATTCCTTTTGCATCGTTTGTAGGCGCCATAACCCAAAGAAGAAACATTGTAAAAGAGATAGTTATCTATGCCATTATTGGAGGTGTTTTAGGAGAAGTAATTGGAGCATATTCTGTAGGGTTTATTCCAGCGCGAATCTTAGCCATTATCTTTGTTGTGCTTTGTATTATAGTAGCATTTGGCGTTCATTTAGGTAGGATTTCGCCAAAGCTTACTCAAAAGATTAAACCTACTAAGAAAAATATCTTTGGGTCTTCTTTTTTTGTAAGTTTTATAACAGGTTTAAGGGGCGGCAGCGGCGGTCAAATCTTTCCAGCCCTTTTTAAAAGTCTTGGTCTTAATACGCATAAAGCAATTGCTACTTCATTAACTGTATCAATTTTTACTGCTTTTGGCGCTATACCAATATACTGGCATAGAGGTGACATAATCTGGTTGCCAGCATTGTATGTTCTAATTGGGTCAATGATAGGAGCAAGGATAGGAAGTAAAGTTTCATTAAAAACAAGGCCATTTTGGTTAGAAATTGGGCTTACTGTATTTATTATAGCTCTTGCTTTTGGTGTGATTTATAAGGTGTTGCAATAGAAAACGAGGAACTTTATAAAGAAGGTAAAAAGTGTTTCTTGAAAAGAAAAAAATTGTTATGTTAGTTGGTCCTGGCTTTGAGGATTTAGAATTTCGGATGGTTTATATGAGAACGTTCGAGGAAGGAGACGCGATATATTTCGAGTAGATAAAGAGAAATGCGTAGGATGTGGTGCTTGTGTTGAAGTTTGTCCGGCTCAGGCAATATCAATGGTCGGTGGTAAGGCTAAGATTAATGCTGATAAGTGTGTAGATTGTGGTAGATGCGACCAGGTTTGTCCTCAAGGCGCGCTTTATCCCAGTGCAGGAGCGCAGCAGAGTTTTTCTCTTAACCAATGGCAGATATCTTCCGCTTCCGGTCGCTGGTAGGGGTTTAGATGGGCAGGGGCTTAGGAAGAGATCCTCGTGACGGCAGAGGTGGTGGCAAGCAAAGAAGATAATATTTTGTGAAGGTTGACGGAGAACTTTATTTTTAGAACGTTAAGGTAAGCATAACCAGGAGGCGTTGCAATGTTAGATACAAATCTTAAACATATAGAAAGTCATGAAGAAATAAAAGAGTTACTTAAAAATAATACTAATGTTATGGTTTGTTGTGGGAGAATGGGACCGATGTGCATTCCCGTTTATGGTATCATGGAGAAATTAGAATCGGAATACCAGCATGTTCAGATGGTAGATATGGATTTCGATATTCCCGCCGCTTCCTTTATCAGGAATTTGCCGAAGTGTGCTTATTTTATGGGGTTACCTTTTACCGCATACTTTAAAAATGGTAAGGTTGTCGAGGCTACAAGCAGTATTCAGGATAAGAAACAAATAACAGGGATATTGAATAGGGTATTTCAAAAGATAAATTAAACAAAGATGATTTAAGGTTTGAGGTAATGGGGACAATAGATGAGCTCAGTTCTTTTTTAGGTATGGCGAAGAGATTAATAAAAAATAAAAAGGACAAAAGCATCCTGGAAAGAATACAGAACGATTTATTCATTGTGGGAAGGCAAATTTTCGGTTTAGACTCTAGAAAACCAAAACAAAAAACGAGTTCTCAATCTATAAGATATCTGGAAAATACGATTAAAAAGTTAGAAGATAAGATTAGAAAACTAGAGAAACAATACCCCTTTTCGAATTTCGTGCTAGCCGGAGATAATCTGCCTTCTGCAGTATTGCATGCTAGCCGTACCGTCGCCAGACGCTTGGAACGCAGAGCAGTAGCATTAAGAAATAAAAGGGGCCTAAAAGACGAGGATATATTGGTCTATTTGGATAAATTATCAGATCTGTTGTTTTCATTAGCTTGTCGGTATAACTCTAAAAATTTAAGGAGGTGCTAAAATGCCATGGGTTGATGTTGAAAAGTGCACAGGTTGCGGAATTTGCGTAGAGAAATGTCCAGTATCTACTATTTTAATTGAAAACAATAAAGCAAATATAAATATGGATAACTGTATTCGTTGTGGTACATGTCATACAGTTTGCCCCCAAGAAGCGGTGAGGCACGATGGCGAAAAGATACCAAAAGATGTAGAAGCCAACGTAAAAATGGTGAAAAATTGTATGGAAGATTGCGCGAAATATCTCAGAGATGTTAAAGAGAAAGGCAAATGTTTAGATAGAATGAAAAAATATTTTAACAAGGAAAAAATTGTTGCAGAAAAGACTTTAGAAGAGCTTGACAAATTAAACTAAAAGGAGGTAATTATTATGCCTATTTATACATATGAATGCAAAGATTGTGGTGAAAAATTTGATTTATTGATAGGGGTAACTTCTGAGAAGACAGAACTTAAGTGCAGCAAATGTAATAGCAAGAATATACAAAAAACAGTAAGTTCATTCAGCGTAGGGAATAAATCCAGTTTTTCAGGGCCAAGCTGTCCTACGGGGACATGCCCTACTGGTTTATAAAAGGAAAATAGATGGATTTTGAACATAAGACTAATATGATAACATTTGGCCCAGTTCCTTCTAGACGGCTCGGGCATAGTTTAGGTATCAATAATATACCGCCAAAAAATTGCAGTTATTCTTGTGTTTATTGTCAATTAGGGAATACTTTAAATATGTTAGTAAAAAGAAAAACCTTTTATAAGCCAGAAGAAATATTAAGGGATGTAAAGAAAAGGATTAAGGAAGCAAAAGAAAAGAACGAACTCATAGATTATCTTGCCTTTGTGCCCGATGGAGAACCTACCCTGGATGTGGATATTGGAAATACTATAAAGATTCTTAAACCTTTAGGTATCAAAATAGCGGTTATTTCAAATGCCTCTCTTATATGGGATGATAGCGCGCGAAATGATTTATATGAAGTCGATCTGGTATCTTTAAAAATTGATACAGTAAGCGAAAGTGTTTGGCATAGAATTGACAGGCCATACAAAATATTACAGCTCAATAGAATCTTACAAGGTATATCAGAGTTTTCAGATAATTTTAATGGTAGCTTAATAACAGAGACCATGCTTATCAAAGGTATAAATGATAGCAAGGAAGAGATAAGTAGAATTGCTGATTATATTGCTGGCTTGATGCCTACAAAAAGTTATATTTCAATTCCAACAAGGCCGCCAGCAGAAAAATGGGTGGAACCTGCAGCAGAAAACATAATAAATGCCGCATATCAGATTTTTAATGATAAACTTATTAAAACAGAGTATCTTATTGGATATGAAGGGAATTCCTTTGCTTTTACAGGAAACGTGGAAGAAGATTTATTAAGCATTACATCAGTGCACCCAATGAGAGAAGATGGGGTAAAAGAATTTTTGAATAAAGCTAAAGCAGACTGGCAGGTAATTGGAAAACTAGTAAGCGAAAATAAATTAATAGAATTAAATTATAGAGACAAGAAATTTTACTTAAGAAAATTAATAAAAAGATTTTAATATTAATTCTAGCTTAGCAAAGGAGATCAAGATGTGGTTTGGCGCTGGAAGAGGCAGAGGAAGAGGCAGCAAGACTTTTCGTAAGGGCAGAGGAGCAGGCGGTATAATGCTGGGGAAAACCCCCATTAATTGTATTTGCCCTAATTGCAACATAATAGTACCTCATCAGTTTGCATTACCCTGTTTTAAAGTGAAATGCCCTAAATGCGGGTCATATATGACGCGTCAATTTTTTTATTAAAGTAAAATAATTTTAGTTAGATGCTATGAAAAAAGAACAATATAATATCAGCAAGCTGAAAAGAGGGCAAAAAGTAGCTTTTGTCGCGGGTTTTACAACATTGTTTTTAGCTATCATAAAAGTTGCTGTAGGTTATTTTTTTGGTTCAAAGGTGCTAATTGCTGATGCTTTTCACAGCGTAGCTGATCTTCTAGCTATTTTTGCTTCTGGGTTTGGACTTTGGTTAGCTTCTAAAAAAAAGACAGCCAAATTTCCTTACGGTTTATACAAAGCTGAGACACTGGTTACCCTTATAATAGGCATTTTGATATTATGGGCAGGGATAAAGATACTCAGAGAAGGTTGCTATAATCTTTTTTATATTACCAATATTAAAAAATTTCCGATTTTGCCTATTACTACATGTATAATATCGATTATTGTAGCATATTTTATTGCAAGAAAAGAAAAAATAGTTGGCAGGTTGATTAACTCTCAATCTCTTATGGCTAATGCAAAAGAGTCTTTTCTGGATATATTTACATCAATGGTTGTCTTGATTGGTATTTTATTGGCTTATGTAAAGATTCCTTATGTAGAGGGGGCTATTATTATATTTATCTCTTTGCTAATTCTTAAATTAGGATTGGAAAATGCATGGATGTCCCTTTTGGTTTTAATGGATGCTAATTTAGACCCTAAAATGCAGTCTAAGATTGAAGAGAAGATAAACGAGATATATGGTGTCAAGGGTGTAAGCGAAGTTAAAATACGACAATCTGGCCCGTTTAAAATGGTTGAATGCAAGATTGAGACATCTCCAACCCTTTCATTGTATAGAGCACACGAGTTAGCAGAAAAAACAGAAGATTTTATTACCAGATATTATGAGCACATAGAATCTGTTTTTATCCATGTTGAACCATCTAAAAAAAAGACAGTTTCTGTAATAATTCCGGTTAAAGATATTAATGGTTTAGCCTCTGTTGTTCATGCCCACTTTGGTAGAGCCCCATATTTTGTTATATTAAAATTTGACCATAACAGCATAGAAATAGAGGATTTCTATTATAATGAATTTTTGGGAGAGAAAAAACATATAGGAATTAAAGTTATCAAAGCCGTGATAAGGTATAAACTAGATCTATTATTTACTACGCAAATCGGAGAAATATCTTTTTATATGTTAAAAGATAATTTTGTAGATATTTATAAAGTAAGAGAAGGGCTTACAATAAATAAAGCAATAGAAGAATATAGGGATAAAAAACTTGAATTAATTACAGTACCAACGCATCCCCTGGAAGAGTCTGAGTCAGCAGTGTCTTAAAAAAATTTGTATTACAGTAAGTTTTTAATGTTATTAACGATAAAAATATGAAAAGTTAGCATAGATACGTTACAAAATAAAATAGGAAACGAAAGAAATGGAAATAAAAGTAACGAGCGCAAATTTTTAACAAGAAGTATTAGAATCAGATATCCCTGTCTATCGATACCTTAAAGAATTATATCAATATTAACTAAAAATTACAGGACAAAACGAACCTGCCTTTTGGTAGGCAGGCATTTTCAAGCAGTCTTATTTATAACTTTATCTCTACCTGCCTTATATTTCTTGATATTTAAGCTATATGTTATATAATAAGGATGGCTGGTTAAAGAGATATATTTATTTACAATAATTTCATGGTTAATCGCGACGGCCTGTTAATAATATTGTTTGTTAGCGGTTGTTATATTAATAATAGAATTTTACTCATGAACCTAATAATCACATAAGAAAGGAATATATTATGGTAAAAATACCCGAAGAAGTTAAAATAGCTATTGATAAAACAAATCCTATATGCATAGCAACTGTTAACAGCGGATATATACCGAATATAGTATATGTTACATTTTTAAAATACATAAATGACACAACTGTTGTTATAGCAGATAACCAACTTGTAAAAACAAAAAGTAATGTCTTATCTAATTCTAATCTTTCATTTGTAGTGCTTGATCCTGAAACAAAAAAATCATATCAATTAAAAGGAAAAACAGAATATATACAAGAAGGTAAAAAATATCAAGACGTTTTTAATTGGGTGCAGGAAAAAAGACCCGATCTTCATCCTAAAGGCGCTTTATATGTAACTATTGAGGAAATATTTTCCGGGGCCAAGAAAATTGAATAACGGAAAAACAAGGTAATTTTAAAAAGGCTGAATTATAATGTCCGCCTTTCTGTGCTGAACAAACATTATCTCTTTATCTCTCAAATAGTTATGTCATTTCAAACCCAAAAATAACGGACAAATCGGACACTTTTAAGGCAATCTTACCCCGAACCAGTCGCTATCGCTCCGGTACGGGGCATGCTTATAACTTTATCTCTGATTGCCTGATAATTCTTGATATTTAAGCTATATGTTATATAATAATGATGGCTGATTAAAGAGATACATTTATAACGTATACCAGAGTACCCAGCCATATAAATCTCTCTGAATCCAGATTGAGAGATAAAGTAGGCTCTGATGATTAATTATTGTTAGAGCTTTTTATGCCCTCGCGCGTCAAATGTGAAATTATAACATATTAGCTCTTGACAAGCCCTATAATTGATGATATATTATTATCGAACCATACATAAAGGTTCGGTAACAATATTTTAATTAGCCTCTTGTAACAAAACATGTTATGCGATAATAATATCATGTACATAGTTCGCAAGGTGTTATATGAAACAGTTTCCGAACCAACAGCTTTGGTTCGGAAAAGAGGATCACATGAACGAAAAGAAGATAGCTAAGATAAAAGAAGCGCTACAGGATTTAAAGAAAAAAAATATAGGTATTATAAGCGTTTCTAATAGTGAATGGTATTCATTGTTTAAGGATGAGATACGCAATTCCATAGCTATAGAAGGAGTATTTGCAAATAGGAATGATTTATTGGATATTTTAGAAAGGAACAAGAAAGCCGATAAACAAAAAGCAGCTGCTATATTAGGGTATTTTGAATCAGCATCGAGCCTTTATGAGTACGCAAACAACCAATTCCAAGAAAAAGAATTTGTATTAAAAATGTCAGATTTAAAGCAGATCCATACTCTTCTTATGCGGTATGAAAAGGATTTTGGTTTTTATAATGGTAAGATAGGAGATTTTAGGGTAAGCGATATTGAAGTGGCACAGGCATCATTCAAACCAGTAAACGGTTTTTATGTAAGAGAAGCATTGGAACTTTTTATAAAATGGTTCAACATACAATTAAAAAATAGAGATGCCGATATTTTACGACTAGCGGCAATAAGTCATATATGGTTTGAAACTATACATCCATTCAGGGACGGCAATGGACGGTCTGGAAGGATTCTGCTTTCTTATATATTGATTGGATGCGGCCTAGTTAATATTGCCATCAAAGGCATAGCAAAAACTGATAGAGAAAAATACTACGAAGCATTAGAAGCATCTGATGCTTGCTTTGAAAAGATTAACAGGGATATAGAAGAAGGAATTAATATTTCGCTAGAAAAGATAGATGAATATATTAACAAGCAAGACTTTACGGCCACCGAAAAGATTGTTTTAGAGTGCCTTGAAAGATCCCTTAATAGACTTAAATCAGCAAAGGGGCTATCTTTTGAACCTGAGGCGGTCTTATCTCTGCGTAAGATTGCTATTGCTTATGATTATTCACAAGATTATCTGCGTAATCTAATAAATAGAGGCAAGTTAAAAGCAGCAAAACGGGGCAAGCTATGGTATGTGAGAGTAAAAGATATGCAGGATTATCTTGAGTCAGTTTCTGGTAAATGATGCCCACTCTGCATGCCTGGACAATTCATAGCAATTTGTTATTAAAAGAGTTACGTCAAATGCTCTCTAAAATGTCCGGACAAACAGGACACTTCGACAAGCTCAGTGCAGGCAAAATCTAGTCCTGAGCGAAGCGAAGGACCTACAACAAGCAGAAGGATTTTGTTAGTGACAAGGATCCTAAAGAATTTATGTGGCATGTTTATATCATAGAATGCAAAGATAGTAAATTATATACAGGCATAACAACTGATATAGATAGACGTGTAACAGAGCATAATTCAGGTCATGGAGGACGGTTTACAAGATACAGAAAGCCTGTTAATCTAGTATATTCTCAGCAGGTGTTGAACAGATCAAATGCTTTAAAAAAAGAAGCAGAAATAAAAAAACTAAAACGCAGCGAAAAATTAAATTTAATTGAGAGATAATGTAAGCCCTGATAAGTAGTCCTTATTGGGGCTTTTGTATCTCCACACGCATCAAGGAAGATCAACCAACAATATCGGTATTGGTTGTCATTATATTTAAGCTATATGTTGTATAATAATGACGGCTGGTTAAAGAGATACATTTATAACGTATGCAGGAGTACCCAGCCACATAAACCTCTCTGAATCCAGAATGAGAGATAACCCAAGCCTCAATAAGTAACCCTTATTGAGGTTTTTTATGTCCGCACGTGTCAAAGACTTACGTCAAATATTACCTCCTGTCATTGCGAGGCCTGCAAAGCAGGCCGTGGCAATCTCAAAGGCAGACCAAAATCCCCCAAATAATCTCACCTGCTTATCTCGATATCTCTAAATCGCGGTTTAGTTTCTCATGTTTAGTGTCGCACCTGTCCAGAGCTATTTTGCCTTGCCACACACAAAATTTGCTAAAAGACTTGACAACCATGGTACATTAGTGTATATTAGTAGTGGAAATCATTATCAACAAGGAGCAATATAACAATGTCTATGCGTGATGGAACAGGTCCACCTTGGTGGCACGGACGATTTAGTGGATGCGGGTATAGAATGACTGTACCCAGGCAAGCCATATTGAATGTTCTTAGCAAGACATCTGAGCATTTAAGTGCCGAAGATGTATATATGGCTGTTCATAAAAGTTATCCTAATGTTGGTCTTACTACGGTCTATCGTACTTTAGAACTATTAGTTCAGATGGGCCTTGTTTTTAAGTTCGATTTTGGTGATGGAAGAGCACGATATGAGCTATCAGAAGGTCCGAAAGGAGTCCGACACCACCATCATCTTGTATGCACAGGATGCGGCAGGGTTGTTGATTATACAGATTTTATAGATGAAGAGGTGGAATTGCTTAACCAAACGGAAAAAGGTCTCAGCAAAAAATACAATTTTAAGATTACCAATCACCTAATTCAGTTTTATGGTTTATGTAATGGCTGTACTAAGAAATAGGTTATATTTTTTTTGTTTATAATGGAAATGATTGTCAATAACAGGAAAAGGCGGTGATAGCTATGCCAGGATTTGATGGTACCGGCCCTATAGGGAAAGGGGCGCTTACAGGAAGGGGTATGGGGTATTGTATATCCCAAGTAGATCCCGAAGAAATAGGCAATAAAAATAATCAAGAGAAGGAGGTGTTTGATATGCCAAG
>CAZBNF010000025.1:0-14640 GCA_964493115.1 uncultured Planctomycetia bacterium
AAGATCTTACATTACGCTCTAAATTCCTCTTACTTATAAAAGCTTATCTTAAAGCAGAGGGAGGAGCCGAAGGCGACGTGGCAATCTCTATAAAGGCTCTCTCAGAACGCTTTGGTATAGATGAGTCTGTTCTTCGTAAGGCACGTAAAGACTTGGGGGAGTAGTAGTACATCCGTCTTTGCGATCCGCCGTAGGCGGAGAAGCAATCATAAGCCCAAATTATTGTTTTCCCGCAAGCCTGCCTGCCGGCAGGCAGGGGGAACAAACGCAGTTCAGCGTAGTACCCCGGAGGGGTATGTGAACTGCTGGCAGGAACTTTTGAGGCGACCCTAAAATTCGAAGTAAAGGCGCTATTTATGAAGGATCGGAAAAAGGTCAAACATCTCCAGTTCCATTAACTACAAATTTTGCTTTACTTACAGGTATAAAAGTAGTACAATGCAACCACAATTTAGAATACGTCCCGAGTTAGAAGGGGCAAATCCCGGACGTTAAAAAAGTAAAACCTTCGCTAGGAATAGCGGGGGTTTTTATTTTTAACACGACACAACGCTGTCGCGTACCCTTGTTATAATCTATAGCGCTATGCTTTTAACTTTTAATTAAAAATTTATGCTAATGATTACTCGCCACTTTTTTAGCCCATACCATTTTATTGTAAAACCGAGGTATCATGTCCGAAGTTGCTAATATATTCCGGCAATTAGAGCAGCGCATAATCGCGGTAATAAAAGAATCATTTTAACGCGTAATCTTAGAAAGGGGAGGTGTAGTATGATCAAAAGGCAAGGGGATGTTTTGGTTCTAAGAGTAAAGGAGATCCCGGAAGGTGCAATAAAAAAGGATAATCTAGTATTAGCAGAGGGGGAGGCAACAGGCCATCTGCATGAGCTTAATACGGGTGAGCTTTATGAAAAAGGCGGTATTTTGTACTTTAAGGTTCCTGAAGGAAAAACTGCTAACCTAATCCATCCGGAACACAACACAGTAACATTTGAGCCTGGTACTTACAGGGTTGTTCATCAAAGAGAATACGAGCCCTCTGATTGGAAAAAGCCATGGAGGCGTGTAAGTGACTAATAGCAATGTAAATGAAATCATAAGCCATAAATGGCTTGATAACCGGCTTGAATGCGTTTACCAGGACCCTGAGCACAAAAAGGGTGAGGTAAAAGGCTACTACAAAAGCGGGGCAATGCGCTTTAAATATCCCATCAGGAATGATAGCTTACATGGTGAGGGGAGAACATGGTATGAAGACGGATCCTTAGAATGCCAAGAAAAGTACATTAATGGACAGCTTAACGGCATAAGGTGGGAGTGGTATAATAGCGGTAAGAAGAAATCAGAAAAACACTACCAGTATGGCACCCCGCACGGCCCCCAAAAAGAGTGGTATGAAAGCGGAAACTTTAAGCATTACTCTTTCTATAACCACAGCGTGCTTGATGGAGATGCCAGGAGTTGGTATTCTGATGGAAGGTTTGAGTATCATGAAAAATATTCTAATGGCCTAAAGCACGGCTATCAAAAGTATTGGGACCCAAGTGGCAAGCTGGTTTTAGAGGAGGTATATACAAAAGGTGTACGTATCCCACCAGAAATCCACAAGCTTATTGTCTCGCATAAATTAAACGCAAAGGTTATATTGGATATTAAAAATTCAGCTGTAAGAAGAATTTGCATTGATGAGTTTGGCTATGCAAGGTTTTTAAGTCAGGTAGAGCATGAAGTTGTTGAGAAATACGGAGATTATGAGCTTGTAAAGATAAATTGGATCAAGCGGGAAGAGCCCATATACCTTGTAAAAGTAAAATGCCATTCTACAGGAGCCTATTACACATTGAGAGTGCCTCCTACAGTAGCCTCTGTAAAAGAGGCAATTGCATGGACATTTCATATGAAGAAAGATCAATATAACCCGGTCCAAGAAGCATAAGCTGACACCGGTTTTTGTATTTTATAGGAATAAAAAAAGGGGAGGGTGTAATATGTCGGGCTTTTTTAAGAAAAGGTGGGTGCTGGTAGCAGCAATATTTCTGATAATTAACATAGCAGGGCTTGTGAAGATTGTATCCGTTTTAGAAGATAAAAAGGTATATGGTAGAAAGCCCAAGTTCAGTCTTGTGTCATCTGTTGCCGGGAACATAAGACAGCTTGTTTGGCCTGCTAAAAAGGCGATCGAAGATATAATAAGAAAGGAATTTAGAGTCATTGATATATACCCAAGTGTTTCAGGAACCGATACAAGAATTAGAATAGATTTTAATGAAGAAGTTAGCCCCGCTGAAATCAAGAGTTTTATAGATATCTCCCCTGAAATAGATTTTATCATTGAAAAAGTTTCCAAGGGCGTACTTGTTTATGGTGATTTTAAGATAGGCCAGGCCTATAAGATAGAAGTGCTTAAAGGGCTGCCTGATGCAAAGGGTAAGGCACTTTCCGAGTCTATTACAAGGACAGTTTTTATGCCTGATTATGACCCAAGCCTTGAGTTTAAAGCGCAGGGCATGTATGTTTCTTTAAGAGGTAATCAAAATATACCGGTTGAGACAGTAAACATTGATGCTATAAAGATAAAGATCCATCGTGTATATGATAATAATATCGTATATCTTCTTAATAATTCCAGGTATTACAGCGTGCCGGATAATATAGGCCTTGATGTTGTTGAAAAGGTGGTACCAACAGATGCCCAGCATAATGAGCCTAAAGAGGTACTATTAAGCCTAAAAGACCTTATACAGTCAGATTCCCGCGGCATATTTTTTATGCGTATAACAGGAGATGAGGATGGCTATTACTGGAGCGGTGATTCAAAGATTATACTCACATCTGATATAGGCATTGTGGTTAAAAAGTCAGAGAATGATTTATTTGTGTGGCTTAATTCACTTTCATCTACTAAGGCTATCGAGGGCGCTACTGTAAAGGCATTTACCAAAACAAACCAGCAGATCTTAGAAGGAAAAAGCAATTCTGACGGGCTTATACATTTTAAGGATGTAGACTGGTCAGGAGATAAAAAGCCTTTTGTTGTTACAGCGTCAACAGATAAAGACCAGTCCTTTATTGAGCTTGAAAAATGCACCTTGGCAGAGACAGATTTTAATATTGAAGGAAGGCCTTATATAAGCTCTGGTTATGAAGGGTTTCTTTATACCGATAGGGGTGTGTACAGGCCAGGGGAAAAGGTGCACTTAAAGGCAGTCGTAAGATACCCAAGCCTTGAGACACCTGAGGTGTTTCCAGTTGTTTTTGAGATTATAAGGCCTGATGGAAGAGAGTTTGCCAAGTTTAATGGTGTGCTTTCAGAATTTGGGACGGTTAATCTTGATATAGCGATACCCGACTATGCTCTTACAGGAAGCTATACAGCAAACCTTATGCTTCCAGGACAGAAAAAGGAAATAGGAAGTGTTAAGTTTAATGTCGAAGAGTTTATGCCTGACAGGCTTAAGGTGACATTAGATATGCCTAGTGAAAGATTAAAGGCAGATAAGCCGGTTTCTATTGATGTAAAGGCAGAGCAGTTTTTTGGCGCTCCGGCAGAGGGCAGGAGAATAGAGGTTGTTTATAACTTAAGGCCGCAGGATCTTAAGCCAGAGGCATTTAAGGATTATTCCTTTGTCGACTCAACAAAAGAGTTTTCATTTAAAAGGACAAGCCTTGGCGAAAGGATAGCCGATACCAATGGCAAGGCAAGCTTTGAGCTTAATATAGCTGACAAGCTTTCCCCTCCATCTGCTTTAAGGTGTGATATAGGCGCTATTGTTAAGGAAATAGGAGGCCGCGCTGTTACAAAATATGACAGCAGGGCTTTTGATGCCTATCCTTATTATATAGGAATAAGGCAGGCTGCAACAGGTTACGCAAGGCCGGGGATTGAGATGAAATTTGACTATGTCGTAGTCTCGCCAGATGGTGAAAAAATAGCCACGCCTGAGCTAAAAGCTAATATATATAAAGTTGTATGGAATACAGTCTTAAAAAAAGACGAGCAGGGTGAATACAGGTATGTCTCTGAAAGCAGGGAAGAAAAGATACATACAGATATATTAGATAAAGAAAGTTCTGCTTATGGTTTTACCCCTAATTTCTCCGGAAACTATATAATTCGTATAGAGGCAAAGGAAGGGGCATCTCATAGCGCAAGCCTTAATTTTTACTGCTCAGATTCAGGCTATATGCCCTGGGCAATGGAAAGGCCTGATAGGATTGAGCTTAAACTGGATAAACCGTCTTATGCTATTGGGGAAACAGCAAGGCTTGTAATAAACTCACCCTTTAAGGGAAAGGCATTGATTACTATTTCAAAGGATAAGGTAATTGATACCAATATCATTGAATTAGAAAATACAACGCAGGAAATCTCGCTTATAGTTAATGAGGAGTGGAGTCCTAATGTATATTGTGCAATAACTATTATAAGGCCGGTAAATCCTCTTGAGGACTGGGTATCCTATAGAGCATATGGGATTATTCCAATTAGTGTTGATAATGCAGAAAACAAGTTAAATATTAATCTTGTAAGCCCTCAATCAACCATGCCAAAGGATAAGATACAAGTAGAAATAGCGGTAAAAGATGCACAAGGCCAGCCTCAAAAGACAGAGGTATCTTTAGCATTGGTAGATGAAGGGGTTTTACAACTTACTAATTTTAAGACACCGGATCCTTTTGATTTCTTTTATGGTAAAAGAGGAAACAGCATAGCAACAAGCGATGTATATTCTTTGCTTATTCCTGAATTTGGTAAAGAAAAAATTGGAGCAGACTCAACACCATCAGGGGACAGGGCACCATATGATCCTAAAAGCAGGCTCAATCCAATAAGCGCAAAAAGGGTAAAGCCGGTAGTCCTATGGCAAGGGAGTATCATTACTGATGAAAACGGGAAGGCAAGTGCAGATTTTATTATACCGCAGTTTTCAGGAAACTTACGCATTATGGCAGTTGCAATAGGCAATAAATCTTTTGGAAATTCTGAAAAAGATCTAAAGGTTGTTGAGCCTATCATGATAGAGCCGACTCTTCCAAGGGCCCTGTCTACAAACGACGAATTTACAATACCTGTATCTGTTTTTAACTCAACAGGTAAAGACGGTGATATTACCATAAGCCTTAGTACATCAGAGGGATTTGCCTTTAAATCAGATAAGTCTTTTAAGGTTCATATAAAAAACAACAAAGAAGGCCTCGTTGGCTTTAAGCTTAAGGCCCCTGGCCTGCCGCAGAAAGCTACTATAGATATTAAGGCGCAAGGGCTAGGCTATGAGTCAGAGTCTTTAACAGAGCTTGCAGTGCGCCCGCCTGTTCCCTTTATAACGCTTACAGGCTCAGGGTCTGTTAAGGCGCCCGGAACATATGCAATAAATATACCCGGTAATTGGCTCAAAAACACAGAGGATATACGTTTGGTAATAACCGCCTTACCAGGCTTACAGCTTGCAGGGGGGTTAAAGTATTTGATGGAATACCCCTATGGGTGTATTGAGCAGACCACATCATGCGTGTTTCCGCTTTTGTACTTAAAAGATATAGCCTCAGTAATTGAGCCTGAAAAGTTTAACCCTGAGCAGGTTGACATCTATATTAATGATGGCATAAGAAAGATACTCTCCATGCAGACATATTCAGGCGGATTTTCATATTGGCCCGGATATCAGAGAACTTATAATTGGGGTAGTGTGTATGCCACTGACTTTTTAGTCGAGGCGGAAAACGCTGGATACTCAGTGCCAGCACTTTCCAGGAACACAGCCCTTGATTATTGTGAAAAAATACTCTCAGGCTCAAATGAGGATTCTACGCTTGAACTTAAGGCATATAGCTGCTATGTGCTTTCAAAAGCAGACCGTTTAAAGCCATCATGGATTCGCAGGCTTCAAGAGGTTAAAGATAAGCTACCTGAATATTCAAGATTTCATTTAGCAGCATCGCTTTTTGCATTAGGCGATAAAAATGCTGTTAAGGATATTTTAGGAGAAGGCATAACTGACGTAAAGATACAAAGAGAAACAGGCGATAGCCTTAATTCTTATACAAGGGCTAATGCCATAGCGCTCTCTGTCTATATGGATATTGAACCTGAAAGTCCAATGGTGCCTGTGCTTGTTAAGCGCTTACAGGGTGCTATGGAAAACGGTAACTGGCAGACAACACAGGATAATGCTATGGCGCTTCTTGCCTTGGGTAAATACGCAAACTATATGAGACACCAGGATATTGATTATTCAGGCAAGGTTTTAGTCCAGGGCAAGGTTATGGCTGAGTTTGACAGCCAGCAGGATATAACATTAGAGAATAAGCTTTTAGCAGGCGAGGATATCCAGATATCACTGCAAGGTAAAGGGGTTGCTTATTATTACTGGGTCAGTGAGGGGGTGCCTGTATCTGAAAGAGTAGAGGAAAAGAGCAAAGGCATTGATGTAAGGAGGAGTTTCTTTAACCGCGCCGGTGAGCCATTAACTTCAGGTAAATTTAAACATGGCGATGTAATAGTAGTTGATATAAGGATAGACGCTTTAGCGGCTTATAAGAACGTGGTAGTTGAGGATCTTCTGCCTGCTTGTTTTGAGATTGAGAATCCGCGGCTTGCTACATCTGAAACAGTAACATGGACAAATAAAGACGCAATAGAACCAGATCACATTGATATGCGCGATGACAGGCTCCTTCTTTTTACGGATTTACCCTCTACAGGCCCTATGCATTATCGTTATGTAGCAAGGGCTGTAACAAAGGGTAAGTTTATCTTGCCTGCTATAAACGCATATTGCATGTATGACCCAAGCATAATAAGCATTTCAGGGCAGGGATATGTTGAGGTAGAGGATTAAGGTATGAACAAGTGCTTTATAGCATGGTTTAAGCGGGGTTTAATAGGTATTGCTGTCTTTAGTGTGCTTTGTGTTAGCGCGTATTTTACAATACTTCACATAGCACCTTTCCCTTATGATGCGATAAAAGACATACAACACTCTAAATGCCTGTTTGATACTAAGGGCAATCTCTTACGAGCCTTTACCAATGAAGACGGCCTTTGGCTTATGCCGGTTCAATTACAAGATGTAAATCCGCACCTTATAGAGGCAACGCTTTCAATTGAGGACAATCGTTTTAACAGGCATTTTGGAGTTGACCCTCTTGCTATAATAAGGGCTGCTAATCTAAACCTTAGAAATGGCAGGGTTATCTCAGGGGCATCGACTATTAGCATGCAGGTTATGCGTATTCTTGAAAACAGAAAGCGCTCCTTCCCTAATAAAATAATCGAGGCAGTCCATGCCATAAAGCTTGAGAGGCTATATTCTAAAAAAGATATTTTGAGGCTATATTTTGAGATGGCTCCGTATGGAGGGAATATCCATGGCGTAAGGGCGGCATCTCTTAGGTATTTTAAAAAACACCCTAAAGACCTTACGCTTTCAGAATGCGCTTTATTAGCTGGAATACCGCAGTCACCGACAAAGCTTAGGCCTAATCGCTATCCTGATAGAGCTCAGAAACGAAGAGGCAGGGTATTAGAAAGCATGCTAAAAAACAGTTATATAACGTTAGCCCAGTATGAGGCTGCCTCTAAAGAGCCGGTGTTAGCTGGTAATAATGTTTTTCCATTTAATGTGCCGCATTTTGCCCAGTTTGTGAATAGTCACCATCCCAGAAAAGGAGATATAAAGACAACCATTGACCCTGCAATTCAGTTTTTTGCGGAACATGCCCTTAAAGAAACGGTTCAGGCCTTGATGCCGCATGGCGTAACAAATGGCGCAGTAGTTGTTATTGAAAACAGCACAGGCAATATAAGGGCAATGGTAGGGTCTGCGGATTTTTTCTCAAAAGAAAACTCAGGCCAGATAAACGGCGCCTTAAGCAAGCGGTGCCCTGGCTCAACACTAAAGCCATTTACATACGCACTTGGCTTTGATAAGGGTATATATACCCCAAAGATGATACTTTCCGATGTACCTGTACAATATAGTGGTTATGCGCCTGTTAATTATGATAAAAAATTTAGAGGCCCTGTAACTGTCCGTGAGGCCTTAGTTGATTCTTTAAATGTACCCGCAGTAGAGGTATCCCATAATATAGGGTATAGAACGCTTTATAGGTTTTTAAGAAACTCAGGCATAACTACGCTTAAGAGATTACCCGATTACTACGGCCTTGCCCTTACACTTGGCTCAGGCGATGTTAATCTGCTTGAGCTTACCAATGCCTATGCAACACTTGCACGACTTGGGGAATATAAGCCCTATAGCTTTATTGAGAATGAGGAAAAACCATCAAGGCGTATCCTTTCAGAAGGTGCCGCATATTTAGTAGCAGATATAATATCTGATACGAGTAGGTTGCATGATATAGGAATATACAGAGACGATAAGGTTCATCCTAAGATTGCCTGGAAGACAGGAACCTCCTATGGCAATAAGGATGCCTGGACTATATGCTATAACCCGGAATACACAATCGGTATATGGCTTGGTAATTTCTCAGCAAGGTCTTCAAAGGTGCTTGTAGGCGTTAACACCGCAGCGCCTATTGGAATGAAGATTTTTGACTGGCTGTATTTAAACAAGAATGCCCCCTGGTATCAGATGCCGAATTCAGTAGGTGAGCGTAGAGTCTGCGCGACAAGCGGTGAGCCTATAAGCGCAAGCTGTGAAAATAGCGTGACAGACTTATATATTAAACACTGCAGCTCTACCAGGAAATGTACCACCCATGAAAAGATAGCCATAGCATTAGATGGAGCCATAGATTTTGATAAAGACAGGCCCAAGATAATATCCCCATCGCATAGATGTGAATACTTTATCTCAGGGATTTATGGTGAGCGGAGGCTTAAATTACAGGCAACAGGTGCCCCTGATGCTGAAAAACTTTACTGGTTTGTAAACGGAAAATTTTACACCTCTTCTAATATTGGTGGTAAAATATTATGGGACATGGAATTAGGCAGATACAGGATTACATGTTCTGATTCTTTTGGCCGCAGCTCATCTGTTATAGTCACTGTAAGATAAGTATTTATAGGAAACACTGCCCATGAATCAGCTTATTTTAGATGGTTACAATGTAATATACAAAATCCCTCAGCTAAGACAACATCTTGAAAAAAGCCTTGAAAATGCCCGAATAGCACTAGCCAGCTTTGTATTAACATGGGGCAGAACCCATAACCATAAAGGTAAAATAACCATTGTTTTTGATGGAAGAGATAGTATTTGCAGCAATGCTGGCAATAATCTTTGTGGTGTAAATTGTGTTTATACCAAGACAAAGCAAGAAGCAGATGATTGAATAATATCTATGGTGCGAAATAGCCCACACAGTAAAGAGATCATAGTTATATCAGATGATAACTATGTAACAAATAACTGCAAAGTCCATGGGGCCCAGGTAAAATCAGCAGGTTTTTTATCACAGTCAAAAGCACCAGAAGGCGCCTTAGACGATAAGTCTATAGACAGAAAAACCGAAAGTGAAATAAACGAATGGCTTAAGAAGCAATATGGCATGTAAGCGGCACAGGATAAGATAATGAGAGCTAAACAAAAAACCAGATCAGATGAAGTTAGGCCTAAACTTAAAGCCTTGTGGCATCGCCATGAGGTTAACTATGACACAAAATAAAACTGTACTATGCCCGATACACAAAGTGCCCATGCGTTCAGCAAAAATAGCGTGGGGTTTCATCATGGCACCATTGCCTGAAGAAAAACATGAAGAAATAATATATGGCGGTTGCTGCATGCCACAAGATAAGGATGGCAATACACCGCGATATGGCTATATATGCACAGAGTGCGAAAAATTATCAAAAAAAGAAGATAATGATATAAATTACACCTATATGGTCATGGATGGCGAAATTGTGCCCATAGATTAAAAGGAGATGGAGAGCCGTTAGAGCTTTAGTTGCTATGTTTACTAAAAATACTATGCAAACAAAATTTAATCAGACCAAAGTACCCCTATCCCTAATACAGGAAGTTGCTGTACTCCTAAAACACAGCAAAAGCATTTTGTTTATCACAGGCTCAGGTATATCAGCAGACTCAGGACTTCCTACATACCGCGGCATAGGCGGCCTATATGATGACAAAGTAACAGAGGATGGTATCCCGGTAGAAATGGCTTTAGCAGGTGATATGCTTGCTACAAAACCTGAAGTTACATGGAAATACCTTTCTCATATTGAGAAAAACTGTCGAAATGCTACTTTTAACAAAGCGCATGAGATTATAGCGGAGATGGATAACAACTTTGATCGTGTATGGGTTCTTACGCAGAATATAGACGGTTTTCACTATCAGGCAGGGTCAAAAAATGTTATTGATATCCATGGTGACTTACATAGGATAGCATGTACTGTTTGCAAGTGGCGAAAGACCATTAAAGATTTTACTGAAATTAATATTCCCCCACATTGTCCAGAGTGTGATGCAATAGCAAGGCCTGATGTAGTATTCTTTGGTGAGATGCTTCCTGAAGATAAGTTAAATACCTTACAGCGTGAGATAGATAGAGGTTTCGATATATATTTTTCAATAGGCACAACAAGCATTTTCTCATACATAAGACACCCTATGGCAGTGGCAGAACATCTTGGCAAGCCTACAATAGAAATCAACCCTGGCAAGACTGAGATATCAGACTGGGTAAGCATAAAAATCCCTCTTGGTGCTGCTGAAGCACTGGATTTAATATGGAAGGAGTATGCGGAAATGTGAAGGATCAATGGTATCTGGATAAATAAGGTAACTCATGAATAAAAAACCTAACCCGTTTCTATCTAAAACCAAATACATGGATGGGCTTAAGTGCCCTAAGCTTTTGTGGTTTGAGTATAACCGGAAAGAGGATTTACCCCCTGTTGATGCTTCTGTACAGGCTATCATGGATCAAGGTACAGTTGTAGGAGAGCTAGCACAGACGCTTTTTCTTGGAGGTATAAAGCTTCAAAGAGACTATATGCCGGATAAGCAAGCAGAAAAGTCTTTAGAAGCTGCTAAGCTTCGTAAGCCTCTATTTGAGGCAGGCTTTGTTTATAAACAGGCTTATGCATTAGCTGATATCCTTAACCCGGTTGCCAAAAACGCATGGGACCTTATCGAAGTAAAAAGCTCAAGCGGAGTAAAGGAAGAGTATTATAGAGATATAGCTTTCCAAAAATATGTATATGAAGGCTCGGGTTTGAAGATACGTAAATGCTATCTCATGTATATCAATAATCAATATGTGCGTAAGGGCAAAATAGACCCCAAGAAACTATTTGCAACAGAGGATGTTACAAGACAATGCGATGACCTTATTCCAGAAATCGAAGCAGATATAGCGGATATGTTTGAAACAATACAGAAAAACGATGAGCCACGTGTAAAGATCAGCCCGCATTGCAACAAGCCATATTCATGCCTTCTTAAAGATATGTGTTGGGATTTTTTGCCACAAAAAGATGATATTTTCAGCCTGTATTTTGGGAAAAGAAAAGCCTATGAGCTTATGGAGCGCGGTGTATTGCGTATTACAGATATAAATAAAAATGTTAGTTTAAGCTATAAACAGAGCATCCAGGTTACGTGCCATAGAACCCAGACACCACATATTGATAAAAAGGGGATAAAGGGCTTTCTTGATATATTGAAGTACCCTCTTTATTTCCTCGACTTTGAAACAATAAACCCTGCAATACCAGTCTATGATGATACAAGGCCATTTGAAGCTATTCCTTTTCAATATTCTTTATATGTAGTTAAGAATAAAGGTTCAAAACCCGAATGCCACTCATACATTGCACCAGGTGATAAAGGTCCACGAGAAGAGATCCTAAAACAGTTAAAAAAATTATTAGGTAATTCAGGATCAGTTATAGCCTACAATGCTTCTTTTGAAAAAACAACACTTCGGCATGCAAGCGAGGCATATTCTCAATACCAGGACTGGGTAGCTGCAATAGAAGAGCGTCTTGTTGATCTGCTTGCTCCTTTCCGTGGATTTCTTTATTATCATCCATGTCAGGAAGGAAGCGCTTCGCTTAAGAATGTCCTTCCTAGTATGACTAAGTCAAGCTATGATGATATGGAAATAGCAGGTGGCAATACAGCTAGTATAGAATATTATAGAGTAACCTTTGAGAAAGATATTACCGAAAAAGAACGCCAGCGGGTTTACAGCGCTCTCGAAAAATACTGCGACCTGGATACAAAAGGTATGGTGGAGATAGTAGAGGCATTAGATAATATAGCTTCTAAGTAGTTAATTACGAAATTCGGGGTACACACGCGATCCGTATTTGATATTGTTTCAGTAGGGGAAAATATGAATCTATTTAATTATTTTGCTATACAGACAGTTCTAACTGAAGAACTTCAGGCAGCCGGATAGAAAATAACGCCAGAACGAATAAAAGAGGCCGGAGATCTCTTCCAACCATTTATTGACGTCAAAAATCTTGTGGTAACACCAAGATTAGCATCCGTCAGTAAACATATTAGTTTCAGGTATTGCGGGCTTGAGTTATTGCAGCTTACCTTCAAAAATAAATATAAACTTACTTTAGAAGTCAGAGATGGCAAAGTAAGAAGGGCTATAAAAATATCAGAAGACCAGACTTTGGATAATGCAAGAGAACTCCTAAAAATTGTAAAGCCAATTCTAGCGCGAACCGATTTTGTAGAACACCCGAGACATAAGCGAATAATTCCTGGATTTTCAATGGAGCATTGGCTCGAAAGCCTAATTTTATCTGATACTGAAGGAGGGAAACGTGCTCGAAAACATATAGGTATTAATGAGGATTTGAGTAAGGTGGTTTCGCAAGTTCCAGTAGTCGTAAAACCGTCAAAGACGAGAAGGAGAGCGTTTCATATTGATTTGTTCAGTCTTAATAGGGGTGGAAAAAGTGTAATCGTTGAATTGAAAAAAGATAATGATTTAGACACAGCTATGGGTGAGCTGCAAGACTATTCAAACTGGTTTTTGCATAGCGAAAGTAAGTTTGACCCGGAGTTAGGCAACCCTGAAGAAATGGTAAGAGAGCACTATATGCCCTCGGGCAATTATGATTTTAGTCAAAAAAGCATTGAGGCAGTCGCGGTAGTAACAAAACCAAGAAAAATACCCGAATGGCCACATAGGGGTCAAGTGAAGCTTAGAATAATTGAATTGCCATATCGTTGGTGGAAAAATCCTGACGGAAACCCATTCAATATATGAAAATAATTACTTATCGTGGCACTCACGAAATTGGCGGAAGCTGTGTTGAGCTTCAAACAGCAAATTCCCGTATTCTCATAGATTTCGGCATACCACTTGTTACCGGTAATAAAGAGCGGTTTGATATTAAGAGCATTGAAGGAAAGACCGCAGAAGAGCTTATCCAGCTAAATATACTCCCAGATATAAAAGGCCTCTACAAGCACCAGGAAAAAGCGGTTGACGCTATACTTATCTCACACTCCCACCTTGATCATTACGGATTCATGGAATATGTCAATCAAGATATATCTATCTATATGAGCAGGGGCGCAAAAGAGCTTATAGATATAACTAATATCTTTGTCACTAAAAGACCAAGCCTGATAGATCCTTTGCTAATAAAGCATATGAGGCCGTTTCAGATCAAGGACTTTAAGATAACGCCTTATCTTGTTGATCATTCAGCTTTTGATGCCTTGGCATTCCTGGTTGAGGCAGAAGGAAAGAAGGTATTCTACTCAGGAGACTTCCGCGGCCATGGCAGAAAGAGCATATTATTTGAAAGGATGTTAAAAGATCCTCCCAAGGCACTAGATTGCCTTCTTATGGAAGGCTCTATGATAGGCAGGAAAGACTGGATATACAGGGATGAGATATCTGTACAAGCTCGAATTGAGAAGATACTGCAGGAGAATAAGAACATTACATTTCTTTTTACATCTTCCCAGAATATAGACAGGCTTGTCTCAGCATATAAGGCATGCCTTAAGACAGATTCGATATTTGTAATAGATATCTACACAGCATTTGTGCTTGATAAGCTAAGGAAGGTTTCAAAGAATATACCCCAGTTTAATTGGAAGAACATAAAGGTAAAATTTATCAATTATCATGCTGATATTCTTGCAAATGCAGGATATAGGAATCTTCTCTATGTATATAATAAGCAGAAGATAGATATGTTTGATATAAACCGCCAGAAGAAAAGGATCCTGATGCTGGCAAGGGACAATTCTGTCTTTCCAAGTCTCATAAAGAGCATAGATGGCATCTCTGGGGCAAAGCTGATATACTCCATGTGGGAAGGGTATCTGACAGAGAAGTTTAAGGACTATTGCAAAGATAAGCAGATAGAGATAGAATCAGTACATACCAGCGGCCATGCCACCATAGAAGACCTAAAGGCCTTTGCCAAGGCATTAAACCCTAAAACCTTAGTACCAATACATACATTTGCTTCAGAAAGCTATCCAGAGCTGTTTGAGAATGTAAAGATACTGGATGATAAAGAGGTACTGGAGATTTGATAAAAGAGGGAGCGAAGCGACCGTCATTGCGAGCGCAGCGAAGCGACCGAGGACGCAATGTCCGAGGAAGTGCCGTGAGCTCCGCGAACGGCCAATCCAAAGCCCAAATTATAGTTTTACCGCAAGG
>CAZBNF010000026.1:0-8202 GCA_964493115.1 uncultured Planctomycetia bacterium
ATAGCCAGGCCTTTGCCAATATTAGACCATGTCTTGCTGGACTTGGCATATGAAGTGTGCACACAAAAAGATAACAAGAAAATTGCCTTCGCCCCGAACCAAATTCTGAAATTTGGTTCGGGGTTCGGCAATAACCTAATACAATTTTCGAAGTGGTATGGTGTTTATACTTTCCTATACCATAAAAAAAATACTGCCGGGAATAGAACGATAAATCGTTTCATATCAGCTTACCTCCACTATAAAGACTATTCATATTTAATATCATCTAGATACAATACAGCCCCATCGGGATTGGAGTTTTTATCCGTCATCCAGTAAAAACCACCGCTTATATAAGAAAGGTCTTTACCCTTAAGATCTATTACATATTCCTTCCAGTCTTTTGTAAGCACTATAGGCGATATCTCGGCCTTGGCGGAGTCAGGATATTGCCCCGTAATACTCCCTATGCCAAATCTGACTATTGTCTCTCCACCTTTTTCTCCGCGTGCCCAAAAACTTAACTTCTTAGCGCCGGTAATGTCAAACCCGCCCTCTACATCACCCCAATTATTAACTGGGTTCTGCCAGTAAACACCAACCCATCCTGCTCCCTGCGGGGTCTTTCCTGTGTACCTAAAGCGCAGGCAATCTTTACCTGAATGAGGATTTTTCTCCCAAATAATTCTTCTTATTGCGTCGTAGTCACCCAGCCAACCTGACGGGTTATAGTGGTTTCTGAAATCATTATCATCGCTAAAAACATAAAACGTACGAAACATACGATACGGTAAATCTCCTTTCCACTCCCTCCACCCTGCCATGTCTTCCGCGCTAATCGCAACAGGGGTTTCCGGAGACATGGATTTATTTATTGTGGTCTGGCTGCCTTCCTCTACCAAAACTTCTTTTCCAAAAACAGACTGAATGCCGACACCTTTTACATGCACACGGCCTTCATATACCTTTAAAACAGTCTGGTCATCACTAGCCTGCGTCTCAAAGCTTGTGCCTAAAGCGCCGCATACAGCCGTAGGCGTTCTTACTTCAAACTTACTTCCTGAATCAAGCTCCTTAAGATCTGACAACAGCCTTCCCTGCTTAAGATCTATGTTTTTGTCGCCTGCACGGGCTATCTGCTTAAACTCTACGGATGTGTCTTCTGATGCTGATATTATATTTTTCATATCCTTACCGAATTTTATATCAACACTCGAACCCTTTGCGGTTTTAAGGGAATCACCATCAGAGATCTCGGAATCAATAGAAAGGACAGACCATTGCCCATCGATTGCCCGCTTATGGCTGACATAACCTGCTATATAAAACGCCTCGTTTTTTTGAACAATACCCCGGCCAGTCGGCTGCAAGGCATTTTGATGATAAAAATAAACGCCCATTGCGCACGCGGCCGCAATTATAGCTAAAATTACTATCGTCTTAAACATATCCACCCATATTATTATTCGTATTTTATCTCATCGAGATAAACAACGAAACCATCCCGATTATCCATTCTGCTCGCGGCAAACACAAAACCACCGCTTATATAAAACAACTCCGCATCTGTTAAGTCTATTGTATACTCATTCCATTCATTTGTTAAGGCAACAGGCCCCATGCCAACGGTATCGGAGTCGGGGAACTGCCCTGTAATGCCGCCTATCTTAAACTCCAGCATCTCTCCGCCTTTTGCACCGCGGGCCATGATGGAAAGCTTGCTTGCCTTAGAAAGGTTAAATCCGCCATCCTTAGACCCCCAGTTATTTTCCGGGTTCTGCCAGAATACTCCTACCCAGCCTGAGCCCTGAACGGGCTCCCCTGTGTAATTTATCTCTATGCACGTATCGCCCGCGTAAGGCAAATCGCTGCATGCCGGGTTTATTTTTACAGCTCCGTAATCCCCCATCCATCCGGATGGAACAAAATGGTTTTTCTTTGCATTATTATCAGCGTAGACATAAAAAGGCATCTCTTCCTCAGCCTTTGGCATAAAGGCAAGAACAGGGCTTGCCCCCAGCACCGTTATTACTGATAGTAAAATCACTATATTCAATATCTTCATAGGTTTACCCTTTCTATTTATTCTATTTACTGATGTTTAATGATATCAAATTTATACGAAATAATCAAGGCAAAGGCATAAACGACATACATAGATATCTATCCTCTAATGATAAATAGAGCTTAATCATCCTGATCTTTACGTACTGAGCCGGAGCGGGAAAGCTCCCATCTGTCAAGATATTTTTCCTGAAACGCCTGCATATAAAGATATATGCCAGGGGTGACAAAAAGTGTTACTACCTGAGCAAATAAAAGCCCACCCATTACAATAAGGCCGAGCGGCCTGCGTGAAGCGCCGTCCGCGCCAAAACCCAGCGCGATAGGCAGAGCCCCCATTATGGTAGACGCCCCTGTCATGAGAATTGGCCTGAATCTTACAAGACATGCATTGTATATAGCGTCCATACTGCTTTTTGCGCCTTCCCGCAGGTTCTGCTCAGCGAAGTCAATCATTATAATACCGTTCTTAGACACAATACCGAGAAGCATGAACATGCCTATATAAGCATAAAGAGATAGCTCTGACCTAAACACTAAAAGTGTTAAAAGTCCGCCAAATGCCGCGACAGGAAGCGTGGTTAATATTGTAAAAGGATGTATATAGCTTTCATAAAGGATACCAAGCACAACATACATCAAAAAGATAGCCACTATGATAAGCGCTGCCATGCTGCTTACAGCATCCTGGAATTCCTGCGCCTCCCCCTGAAAAGACCCTGTTGCCCCTGGCGGAAGTATTCCTGATGCTGCCTCTTCAAGCGCCTTTGTGGCATTGCCTAAAGGCACATTATTCAAAAGGTTAAACGATAACGTTGCTGAATTGAGCTGGTTATAGTGCGGAACAGACTGCGGCCCTACAACCTGTTCCATATCAATAATGGAGCTTAGTGGAACAAGCTTGCCGGTGGATTTTGATCTTATATATATCGTGTTAAGATTTACAGGGTCACGCTGATATTTTTTTTCAAGTTCTATAATAACCCAATACTGGTCTATATCTGTTTTATAAAGCGTCACCTTACCCTGCGCGTAGGCAAGGCTCAAACCGTAAGCTATATCTTCAGCAGTAATTCCAAGCGTTGATGCCCTGTCTCTCATTAGCATAATATTAAGCTGGGGCATATCAAGTTTTACGCTGTTTTGTATATCAGTAAAACCTTTAAGGCTATGCATCTTTTGTTCGATCTGCATAGCCGCGTCATATAGCGCCTCTCTGTCCTGACCGCTCATAACATAGGAATACTTGCATCCTGTCGCGGTGCTTTCGCCTCCTGCTGTTATTGTAAGCGCGGGTATTGGCGTTAAGAAAACAAGGCCATCACTTATCTTATAAAATTGCGGCCTTAGCTGGCTGACTACTTTGTCAATAGGAAGCCTTCCCTTTGCGCCCATGGGCTTAAGTATCGCGTAAAATATACCTGTTGACTGGTCAGCGCCTGTCTGCAGGCCTGTAACAGTTACGGACCTTTCAACGCTCTCATGTGCCTCTATTACCGAATTAACTTTATCCTGAAAAAGGGCCATACTCTCTGAAGATGTGCCTAAGGGTGCCTGCATAAAACCCATTATAGCGCCGCTGTCACCTTCAGGGATAAATGTCTTTGGAAGAAGCTGCATAAGCCATAAAGTGCCGGCAATACATACAGCCCACATTATAACCGATATATATTTGCGCTCAAGAACCCATTTAAGGGCTATAGCATAATTATCTTTAAGCCTTTTTTCATATTTATCTGAAAATATCTGGACTCTTGTCCGCTTCTCGTCCTTTCCATCTATTGCCTGTTTTGCCTTTAGCATGCGCGCGCACATCATAGGCGTTAATGTTAAGGCTATAAGGGTAGAAAGCGCTATGGCTGCTACAACTGTCAAAGAAAATTCCCTAAACATCCTTCCGACAACGCCGCCCATAAATACAAGCGGTATAAAAACTATAATAAGCGCTATGCTTGTCGAGATAACAGTGCCTGTTATTTCGCTCATGCTCTTTACAGCGGCCTTAAATGGTTTTAATCCTGACTCAACGTGCCTTACTGTGTTTTCAAGCACAACAATAGCGTCATCTACAAGAAAACCCACGGACAGCGTAAGCCCCATCAGCGACAAATTGTCAAGGCTGAAACCTGCCAGAAACATAAGCGCAAATGTCCCTATTATAGTAATGGGAAGCGTAATACTTGGAATCACCGTATCAGAAAGCCTGCCTAAGAAAAGAAATATTATCATTATTACAAGCATGATAGCTATAATAATTGTATTTTTTACATCCTTTACCGATTCCACGATAGATTCAGACTGGTCATACATGATCTCTATGTTTACAGAACCAGGTATCTCTTCTCTTAATTCCCCCACTACCTGTTTTATGCGTTTCGACAATTCCACTGTATTGGCGCCGCTCTCCTTTGTAATAGCCACATACACATTAGTGTCCTTCCACCCTTCCCCTACAGCAAATGTCATTACCCTTACAACATCACTTTTAGAACTGTCGACACAGGTTGCGATATTCCCTAAATAGATAGGCGCGTTATTTCGATAGGCTATAATAAGTTTTTTATAATCATCGGCTCGGAAAAGCTGAGCCTTGGGCTCTATTGAAAAAGTATGATATGTGCCATCTAAGCTTCCTGCTGGTATGATTACAGTACCTGTTTTTATGGCATTTGCTATCTCATCTATCCCTATGTCCATTGACGCGAGCTTATTAGGGTCAACCTGTACGCGAACAGCTGACTGGGCACCCCATACATCAACCTTTGAAACACCCTGTATCATGGTTAGCCTTTGAGCTATCGTTGTGTTCCCGTAATCATACAACTGTCCGGATGTAAGCGTATCTGATGTGACAACTATGTGCACAATCGGTTTATCGGACGGGTTTGTTTTTTGATAATCAGGCGGCTGAGGCAGGTCGCTGGGCAGGTTTGCCATTGCCCTTTGTATCGCTGCCTGCACATCAGGGGCCGCGAGGTCAACATTTACGCTTAGTTCAAAACTAAGCGTAATCTGACATTGGCTTTCTGTATTCTGAGATATAATACTCTGCAAGCCGGGTATCTGCATGCACTCTTTTTCAAGAGGATTTGCTACAGTGGATGCCACCATAACAGGGCTTGCGCCCGGGTATGAGACAGTTATTGTTATAACAGGATATTCAACAGCAGGCAGGTCGCTTACAGGGAGATTTAAATAAGCCGCTGCCCCGAAAAGCAACAGGGTTATCATGACAAGGGTTGTCATGATCGGTTTCTTTATAAATACTTCAGAAAATATCATTTCTTTTTACTGGCCTTTTCAGAGGCAGCTGAGGGCGCCATCTCCACAACAGGCACACCGGGATAAAGCCCGAGCATGCCGCTTGTGACAGCCTTTTCTCCGGCCTTAACACCATCTTCTGCCATTACATAATCGCCTTGTGTTATGCCAATTGTAATATTTCTCAGATCCGCCTTGTTGTCATCTGTAAGGACAAAAAGATAATGGCCATTCTGGCCTATCTTTACAGCGGCAGAAGGCACAAGCAAGGCATCCTTTTGTGTGCTCAGGATAAGTCTTATTGTAAAAAATTGCCCTGGCCATAATTTTCTTTCGGGATTATCGACAGAGGCGCGCATATATATAGTTCCTGTCATATCATCAACAGTATTATCGATGAATATAAGCTTACCGTCATAAGAATCCTTATCACCTTCAGGCCTGATCTGGACTTTTAAAGTCCCTGTTGACATCGCGTCGCGAAGCCTTGAAAGATATTTTTCTGAAAGCGTAAAATCAACATTAAGCGGATCGATTGTCTTTATATTAACAAGGACGGGCCCGTTATCCGCAATTACTATATTACCGGGATCATGCAGGCTTTTTGATGTCACACCGTTTAATGGGGATGTTATGTAGCAATACCCCAAATTTATCTTGGCCAATTCCAGCTGTGCCCTGTCAAGGTCAACCTTGGCCTGTGCTGAAACAAGGTCCGTCTGCATTGACTCAAAATCCTGTTTTGATATAAGGTCTTTTTCTACAAGCCGCTTGTTTCTTTCCAATATATCCATATTAAGTTTAAGCTCAGCTAAGCTCTGGGCAAGGGATGCCTGCGCTTTATCCACTTGAGCTTTATATTCGCTTGGGTCTATTGTATATAAAGGATCCCCTGTGGACACATAATCGCCGTTCTTAAAATGCACGCCTTGTATTTTGCCATTTACCTGTGCCTGTATATCAACATCCTGTATCGCGGAAAAAGTCCCGAATGATTCAATGTATATAGGCACATCCTTTTGTATAACAAGCTCTGTTTGTACTGGCCGCGGTGGAAGAGGCATATGTTTTGGCTTGAACACACACCCTTTTACCATGATGAACAAAGCAAGCGCAACTGCGCATAAGATAATTCGTCTCTGAAAACGCTTGTCCTGAAAAAGTTTTTTATATGCATCAGGGTTTTTGTAGTTGAAGTTTTTTATATCAGAGATAAGCCCTTTATAGTTATAATTTTTGATACGCCCAACTTGGCCTTTATAGTCATAGACAAGGACTTTCTTTGGCACTGCCTTAAAATTAAACTCTTTAATCTTCTTTAACACGCCTTTAAGGTTAACTACTTTCATATATTATCACTCCTTTTCATTCAGTACTTAAAGTGCCTGTAGCGTGTGCCAGCTCGGCAACTGCAATAAATAGGCCTTTTTCTGAGTCAATAAGCTTTGCCCTGGCATCTGAAAGCGAGCTTTGTGCCTGCAAAAGATCAAGCATGCTTTTTAACCCTTCGGAATACCCTTCAAGGGCAAGGTCATGCGATGCCATAGAGCTCTCAAGATATGCCTTGCTGAACTCAAGTTTTTTTACAGCGGTATTGTAGTTGTAATATTTTGTCCACACATCGGCGCTTGCCTGGAGTTCAAGTTGTCTTAAGTTTTCAAACTCTGCCTCTGATTCTGCCTCCGCCTCCAGCTTTTTATTGATATTATTAAAACCATCGAATATATCCCAGTTCAGACTCAGATACCCGCCATAAGCATAATCATCATCACGCGAATTGCTGGCATTGTAATATTTATACCAGTCATGCTCATATGTACCACCCAGATTCACCGTCGGCCATAGATAGGATGCCGCCTCTTTTACCAATTCCTGCTTCTGGAGCAAGGTTGAGCGCGCTGATGCTATATCAGGCCTGTCTGAAAGCGCCTGATCTATCATCTCTCTTATATCTATCTCCTGTATATCCGACGGGAGTTCTTTATCAGGCCTTTCTATCTCAAAGGCAGTGTCAGCACTAAAACCTACTACAGTAGCGAGATTAGCTTTAGCTGTTTTTAGTGACCCTTTGGCATCCTCTAAATCATAAAGTGAGCTATTGTAACTTGCCTCTGCCTGCAGCTGATCGAGTTTTGATACAATACCCACCTGAAATTTTATCCTCGCGGCATCAAGGGTCTCTTTAGCGTCAAGGGCATCCGCCTGGGCAGCCTCAAGCATTGAATAGGCGCTAAAAAGTTCATAATAAGCTGTCTGAACATTAAGTATTAAATCCTGCAAAGCCTGGTTGAATGCAAAGCCTGAAGACAGCATGCCCCGGTATGCCGCTTCTATCGCGGCATCCCTTCCGCCAAAATCAAACAACAAAAGCTCTGCCCTGCCCGAAGGACCGTATCTCAGCTGGTTTTCTTTGCCTACCGCGCCTGCATTTGCAACTGATTTTTCGCGAGTTCCGTCAGCGCCGATTGTCACCTGCGGAAACAGGCCGCTTTTCTTCTGGCCAAGGACTGCACTTTTTGACCGCACATCCTGCCATGCTCGCGACGTTACAGGGCTGTTATTGAAAGCTATATCAAGTAGTTGGGGCAATGCAAGGGGTTCCTTGGCAGCCGGGGTTCTTGAACGTATGCCAGTCCACACCTTGTCATCCGATGAGAGATTGTTCACCTTTTTAGGCGGGGCCCACTGCTCATAAGGCACTGAAGGGGCATTGATATTTTTACACCCTGCCAGCAGCACCAAAACCACTGCAGGTATTAAAATCCTCTTAGGAACGCTTCTCAAGCACGCCTGCCTGCCGGTCAGGCAGGAGTACTCGTGCTTGAGAAGCGTTCCTAAGCCTGTGCTAATTTTTTGCCGCATCGGAATGCCTTTTCAAGATAAGATTTATTATCT
>CAZBNF010000026.1:8302-14617 GCA_964493115.1 uncultured Planctomycetia bacterium
CTGTGCTAATTTTTTGCCGCATCGGAATGCCTTTTCAAGATAAGATTTATTATCTTTTGCGTCATTCTTAGATTCTAATCCAGTGAAGTAAGACTGGTAAAGAAAGTCTATATCAAGAACCTTAAAAAAAACATCAACTATCTCTCTTGAATTCCTGAAAAACTTATTAGTATTATAACTGCTTACGCACAAAAACGCACCTTTTTTTTCTTTGCGCCTTTTCTTTTTTAATACATATTTTTCCACCCAAAGAGGCTGGCATCGGTCAATCATTGCCTTGAGCTGCGCTGTAATCGAGCCAAAATAAACCGGCGACGATATAATCACTCCATCGGCTTTATCTATTTTTTTCATAAGCGCCGGCATATCATCCTTAACAAAACACTTACCCTTTTTAAGGCATGCGTCAGAGCCGCGGCACGGTTTAATGTCAAGTGCGGGCAATATTATTTTTTCAGTTTCAGCACCCTTAGAGCGGGCGCCTATTAGGGCGTGGTCAAGCAGGGTCTCAGAGTTGCCATGCCTGCGGGGGCTTGCTGATATTCCAATAATCTTCATACTAATCCTTGCGCCTTAAGACATGGAGCATCTGGCTGTGTATCTTGGAGTTTGAGGCCACCACCTGTCTCATGAATGGGTTAAACGCGTTTCCTTTAAAATCAGTAACCGTTCCCCCCGCCTCTTCGACAATCAATACCCCCGCGGCTGTATCCCAAGGATGAAGTTCCATCTCCCAAAAACCGTCAAAGCGCCCTGCCGCGACATAACAAAGGTCTAATGACGCCGAGCCGGGCCTCCTTATAGCCTGTGCCTTCATCATAAAGGATACAAAATAACCAATATTTTTTCTCATAGCCTTTCCAAGCTTATAGGGAAATCCTGTTGAAAGAAGCGACTCTCCTATCGCGTTAACCTTTGAAACCTGTATCCTTTTCTTGTTAAGGTGCGCGCCGCAGCCTCTGGCAGCAGAGTAAAGCTCATTTCTCATAGGGCCATAAACAGCACCGGCAATAATTTTATTTTCTTTCATAAGGGCTATGGAAACAGCAAAAAAGTTAAATCCGTGGGCGTAATTCGTAGTGCCGTCAAGCGGGTCTATAATCCATTTATACCGCGAGCGGGGCTTATCAAAAAGGCCTGATTCTTCCGAAAGAATAGAGTGCTCAGGGTATTTATCGCGTATACAGCTGATTATAAGGGCCTCGCTTTCTTTATCCATCTCTGTCACGAGATTCTTTCTGCCCTTATATGATATACTGTGCTTTTTGCTTAAGTTTTTTCTTAATAGCGTTCCGGCTGCTTTTGCCGCGGCTTCAGCTAAATTTTTAAACTCTATGTTTTTTTTCATGCCTTATTCAAAAGCTCGGTTCAATGCAGAAAACTTTGTACTTCTTAAAACCCTTAAGCGCGCCCGCTATAAAACTTAGGTTTGTCAGATACCTCATCTTTGCCCATATAAAAAAGTGTTTTTTAGGCTTCATAAACCAGCACCAGTAGAAAAACTTATAGGCAGACCACAATGATAAAAATAACATAAGAAGTGTAAATACAGCTAAACCTATATTGTTCGGGTTTGCCGCAATACCAGCCATACCCAGCAGAAACATTACAGATGCTATGTGCATAATCTGAAAACTCCCCAGATAAATAAATCCTTTAACAGGAAATGGCACAGAAAAAAGGGGCGTTTTAGGGTATCTTCCTATAAACTGAAAAACAATCTCAAACTTTTTTGACGCATGCTTATGTATGAGGGCGGGATGGGCCATAGCGTACGAATACCACACTTTTTTAAGAGCACTGAAACTTGATCGGTGCATATGCTCTATCCTGGCCTCAGGGGCAAAATATAACCTCCAGCCCTTCTTTTCAATCTGCAGGCACATGTCGATATCTTCACCCGTAGGGTGCGGCCAGAACTTAGCGCCCGCATCTTCTAAAGCTTTTTTTCTATACGCGACATTTGCTGTAACAAAAAAATAGGCCCTGTGGCCTGCTATCTGAGTGGGGCTTTTATCTGAAAGCGGAGGAAAATAACCTTCTTCTATGAACCCGTAGCGCGGCGAAACCATATTGAATTTAAAATGTTCGCAGTATGCCTCTGTAAGGTTATCCTTATCAACTCTTAGGGTATATATCTCGCCTCCGACCGCGCCTATCTTAGGGTCTTTTGCAAACTTGCTTAGAATAATATTAACCCAGTCCTTGCAAGGCGCGCAATCGCCGTCAGTAAAGAATACATACTCTCCTTTTACATGCTTAAGCGCCTCGTTTCTGGCAAAGCCGGCGGATGTGGACTTATGGGCATTTACAAGCCTTATGAAACTATATTTTTCATGCCATGACTTTACTATATTTAAGGTATTATCCTTTGAGCCGCCGTCGGCAATCACTATCTCCCATGATTCGTGCGGATAGTCAATCGCCAAGAGGTATTGGAAGGTCTTGTCTATTGTTCTTTCAAAATTCTTTACAGGAACTATTATTGAGACGAATGGTTTATTCTGCATATTTTCCTGTTATCAGGGGAATAAACAATATTCTTTTATTCAACGTCTTCATAGGCAACCTCTCTTATGTTCTCAAGCTTGCCAAAACAGACGAGTTTATCGCTTGGATGTATTCTGAAATCAGCCACAGGGTTGACTACATGCTCATCTCCCCTATCGATTGAGAGCACCAATATATCATGGCTGCGAAGATTGGATTCTGACAGGCTTTTCCCGGCAAGAGGATTCTTATCCGTTATCTCAATCTGCGATATGCCGTAACCCTCGGCATCTAAGAGAAATTCTTCAAACTTCACTTTCTGGATAAACTTCTTATCAACCATCTTCTGCTGGACCTTGCTTATAAGAAATTTTGCAAGCCTGCTTGAATGAAACAGTTTATATACAATAAAAAGAACCAAAAGCACAATGGTTAAATTTACATACCGGACCATAAAATCAGGCACTATTTTATCAAGAAAAGGAAATATATGGGCAGCGGGCTTATTAGGATTTATGGTTGTAACCAGGGTAGCTATCAATGTGACAAAACCCGCCCGGCCAAGTATCATAAGCACTGATACTATCTTGCGCCTTTGCCTATGCATCGCCACAAGCTCCGCCTCTTTGGTTGTAAAGCCGGTGCCTGTAAAAGCTGATACGGACTGAAAGTGCGCCTGCTCGGAGTCAAGGCCTGTAAGCTCAAAGGCAGCAGCACCTATCTTTACAACGAAATAAGATATAACAAGAACTACAATAAATACAAAACCACTCATACTAAACTCCTATTATATGTTAAGAATGCTTGGTGAAAAAAAGGGTTGTCATAAGACAACCCTTTTTTTCATGCGCTGCGTTTATAATTATAAACCGAACTATTTCTTTGTTGTGCTTTGTGTGTCGCTAGGTATCTCTACCATTGATGGCTTTATTACCGACTTATATTCAGGATTGTGCAATGTAGCCGCATCGCCAAGGCCTGATACTGTTCTTGCGAAGGCGTTCGCGACACCCTTTAGCAGCCCTACGGTAAGCCCAAGAAAAGGATTATCCGAATCTTTTGTAACAGCTGCTATTGCTTTCGGTATCTCTGTCCAGCCAAGCAAAACATTGCCCTGAACGGTTTGTATCTTGTCCTTTTCTACTACCTGTGCCTTGGACTTTGCCTGAACATTTGACGCTGCCATAACAGGCACAGACAATGCGCTCAGCATAACACATACAATCAATACGTATAATGCCAGTTTCTTCATTATCTTCTCCTCCTTATTTTTTATTATAATAGCATAAATAAAATATCTAAGCAAGAAAAAATTATATGTTTTTGATGTTTTCCGCGAGGGCTATCCTTTCAGAGGCAGGCGGATGGTCATAAAAAAATATCTTTGTAAGCCACCCCGGTGACGGGTCTGACATGTTCTGTTCTGAGAGTTTCTCCATAAGCCGCGAAAGTACATGCGGATTTCCTGTTAAAGATATGGCATCCTTATCGGCCTGAGCTTCATACCTTCTTGATACAAAGTTGCCAAGGGGCAACATTATAAAATTATACATGATAAATATAGCGGCAATAAAAGGAAATGCCATAACGCTGTCTTTAGCTGAAATAACACCATGTGAGAGCAGGATTGAAAGGCCCAGATCAATCAAATACAAGGCAAGCGCTGTAAGAGCAAAATTTAAAAAGCTAAGCTTCCAAAAGTGCTGGTGTTTATGATGTGAAAGTTCATGTGCCATAGTGAGCTCTATCTCTGCCTGGCTGTACCCATCCAACATGGTGTCTGAAAGTAATATTCTTTTGCTTTTCCCAACACCGCATACTGCCGCGTTTGCCTTGGATGTTTTAGCGCCTAAGCCAATATTATAGATATCAAGTATTTTTACCCCTGCCTTTTGGGCCAATGCCTTAAGCCTCTCTGTAAGGGCTGAATCTGACATCTTTGTAAGCTTATAAAACATCGGTATGACAAGTATTGGAAAAACTTTGGCAAGGACAACACTTACAAAAAAATACGCGATACTCGCGTAAAGCCACCAGAGCGATGGAGAATTCCTCAGAAAGAAATAAAACACCAAAAACATTACTAGAAACAATGTGCCGCTTAATAATAGCCCTTTAATATAATCCATTGCCCAGGAGAAAAAACTCTGCCTTGATAATCCAAATCTATGCTCTATCCAGAAAGAGCTCGTGTAATTTAAGGGAAATAAAATAAGCTCAAAAAGGCACCCTACTATCATTATGAATACGATAGCCAAAAGATAGGGGTTTTGGGATACAGAAAAAGAAAGCCGTGCTGCCGATTCCGACCCTCCGCTAATAATAAGGCCTGAAAAGAATACAACGCTTAGGGTAATAGAATATAGGGATAGAATGTGCTTTGATGATGAATAAGATTTTGCCCGGCTTGTTGGCTTATCCATCACTTTTTCTCCCTGAAGAAATCTTCGGGTTTAAGCGTTTTTAAGCGTTCCTTAAAAGACACTATCTCGCCTTCTGTTATCGGCTTTTCAATAACAGGGCATTTCTCAAAGACCTTATCTCCCGCGAATATAGGCGCTGATGACCTTATTGCCAGCGCTATCGCGTCACTCGGCCTGGCATCTATAATGTATGATTTTTCCGCGTGTTTTATATATATTTCAGCCAGAAATGTGCCATTTATAAGATCTGTGACTACAATCTTATCTACAGCAGCTTCCATGGCCTTTAATATATTCCACATAAGGTCATGTGTAAGAGGCCTTGGGAAAAATTCTTTCCGCAGCGCCGCTGATATTGCCATACCTTCAGCAGGGCCTATCCATATAGGCACAAGCCTTGTGCCTGGCATCTCTTCCAAAGTCACCATATACTGGATCGTTTCAGGTACGATTGTTAATGAATATATATCTACCCTTTTCATTTTATCAGTTTATACCCAGTCTTTTTAACGCATGCTCACTCCTGCGCCAATTTTTAAGCACCTTAACGAGGACAGTCAAGAATATCTTTTCCCCAAAGCGCTCCTCAAGCTCTTTTCTGCTAAGCGTTGATATCTCTTTTATCATAGACCCCTTCTGGCCTATCAAAATGCCTTTCTGGGAATCACGCTCAACATAGATAACAGCGCTAATATCCAATATACCGTTTTCTGATCGCTTTGAAAAATTTTCTACTACAACAGCCAGGGAGTGCGGCACCTCTTCTTTTGTAAGAGAGAGCGCTTTTTCCCGTATAATTTCGGATGATATAAACACATCATCTTTATCCGTAATCTCGCCATTATTGTATAGCTTAACCCCTTCGGGTATCATATCTATTACGGATTTCTGAAGGAGCTCCAGGTTTTCATGCCTTAAAGCTGATATGGGGATAAAATCTTTAAAGGGATACTCATCCTTTAACCTGTCAATTATCGGCAGTATCTTTGATTTACTGACTGCGTCTATCTTGTTTATGGCGACTATAGTGGGCTTTTGGGCCTCTTTTATCCTTTCGACTATAATGTAATCCGCCTCGGAAAGGCCGGAGGATGCATCTGTAATAAAAACAACCGCGTCCGCGCCTAACATGGAGTTGGATGCCTTGTTCACCATAATCCTTCCAAGCAAAAGATGGGGCTTATGTATGCCGGGGGTATCAACAAATATAACCTGGCCTTCATCTGTTGTTACTATGCCCTGTATGCTGTCCCTGGTGGTCTCGGGCTTGCTTGAGACAATAGCAATCTTCTTATCTAAAAAGGAGTTTATAAGGGTGGATTTTCCGGCATTTGGCTTTCCTATGATAGCAACAAACCCGGTTTTATAATGAGAGGTCACTTCTTACCATATCTTTCTTGCT
>CAZBNF010000027.1:0-14354 GCA_964493115.1 uncultured Planctomycetia bacterium
ATATCTTTGACTCTAGATGATAGGAAACCATCCGCGGAGTATGCTGGTGCTATAAGAAGGGAAATTGCTATTATGAGGGATATTATATAGCGCATATTAAAGGTATTTTAATATGAATAAGTGAGGTTTTCAAAGGAAATGAGCTTTTCCCTATAAATAGCTGCTCTTGTTTAATTTACCCATAATAAGGTAAAACAATAATATAAACCGTGATTCTTTTATATAAAAAGAGGCTTTTAGTGCATTTTCTTCTACCAAAAGCCTCTTAGTTTATGCATGATCTCTATTTATTTTATTGTACAACTGTATCTGCGCGTACTAAGCCGGCTCCTTGTTCATAGGTACTTAGTCCGAGGTTTTCCGCTGTGTCCTGCAGTTTATTCTTTATCTCAGATGGATCCCAGGTATTATTAGCGTTGGCATCGTAAGAAAGATCAATCTCAGTTGCGCAGATCAGGGCTACCACACCACTTACATGGGGCGTAGCCATACTGGTTCCGCTTAGGTACTTATAATAATTATTGTTATAAGTAGAGTATATATTTGAGCCAGGAGCAGCTAAATCAACCTCTGGTCCATAGCTTGAGAAGCTAGAGAGCATATCATTTTGATCGATTGCTGAAACAGCGATAGTTTCCTGATATTTTCCTGGATAATCAATAGCGCCTCCTGTGGCCCCGTTATTTCCCGCTGCCGCAACAAGAACTATTCCTGCGTTGTAAGCTGCTGTAATCGCATCATGAAATGACTGATTATCACCTGATGAGCCTAAGCTCATATTTACTATCTGCATCTGATTATTAATACACCAGCCTAGGCCTTCAATTAAATCTGAAAGCCATCCTGAGCCGTCACTTTTTAAGACTTTAACGGCATAAAGATATGCTTCAGGCGCAGCGCCTATTACGCCAATATCATTGTTTACTGAAGCTACGATTCCTGCAACATGTGTACCATGACCATTGTCATCTTGACCGCTCTTGCGTGGATTTATTGCATTGAAATTACCTTTTATATTATCTTTAAGGTCAGAGTGATTTAAATCTATGCCTGTGTCTAAGATTGCCACCTTAACAGCTGAGCCTGCGGTTGCTTGCCAAGCTAATTCAGCATTGATTCTATCTATGCCCCAGGGCAATATTTCAGCAGGTTGGGGATTAGAAGGCTTGCCAGGTTTTGATGGTTTAGAAGGCTTGCCAGTGGCGTTTATTATCAGGTCATCATCAATTCTTAAGACATTCGGATCTGCTAAAAGGCTTGCCTTAGCTTGAGGCGGAAGATATACAGCCGATCCGTTGATAACAGGTAACTGTTTTATTGCAGTGACACCAAATTTTTTCACCAGTGCTGCTTGTGCAGGTTGGTTAACAAAAGTTTCACTAAAAACAACTATTTTACGTGGATGTGCATTATCACTAGCAGCTGATGCAATAGAAGATAAACTCGATAGCAGCAGACATGCAAAGAAGATCTTGAAGCTATTAACTATTATATTTTTCATTATACCCCCCCTTTAATTATTTTATGACCTGATTAAGGTTAAGTTATGAACGATAACCTAATCGCAATAAGTATATACCTATGTTTCATATCTTTCAAGTAAAACTTTCAAAATTCTTTAGGTGCATGATCGATGTCAAAACGAAACAACTCTTACGCCTATAAACACTCAAGATCCTCTTTTCAATCTGGATGCTAAGTCAGAAGGTAGCTTTGCATCTAAAATAGCTTTAATGGCGGAATCAGCATCATATTCTAAGCGTTTAAAACTTAAAATACCTTTAGCATTATCATATATGCAATAACAAGCTCTCCAGTCATGATCACGTGGCTGGCCTACACTGCCCACATTAATTAAATAGCTCATCTTCTTTTCTATTGTTATTGTGGAGCTTGTTGGGACTTTAATCTTACTGTCCGCAGATCTAACAAAAATTCCTGGGACATGGGAGTGTCCAATAAAGCATAGCTTTGTTTTCTGTTTATTCATAGATACTTCCGCATCAGCTAATCCTGATATATAATTAAATTTATCAGGTATAAATAAACTCCCATGCACCAATGTAAAATCATTATCGCTATAAGTCAAAGGTAGGCTGTCTAAATAAGTTTTATCAGCGGCATTAAGCACGCTTTTTGTCCAATTAATTACTTTTTTAGCGGAGGCATTGAAATTGATAGTTGATATTTTTCCTGCAGAAGCCAGGTCGTGATTACCGCAGATAACCGGACAATTAAGTTTTTTTGTAAGACCTATGCATTCTCTTGGATTAGCCCCATAACCAACAATGTCTCCCAGGCAAAGACACTTATCTGGTTTCTTTTTCTTGAGATCATTGATAAGAGATTCATAAGCTTGTAAATTTGAATGTATATCTGAAAATATAGCATACAACATTTTTTAAATAGCCTCTCTTAGCCATTATACATTAGTGCTATTTTAGGGTATTAATAATCTCAACCTCTTTAACGGATTCCAGGTTCTTCAAAACAGTTGCTTGCCATTTTTTGTGCAAAGAATTAAAGACTTGTTTTATAGCAGTAAGGCCATCATTTTTGATTAACTCATGGAAAACTCTGATAGCCCCCTCAAGGTCCCTATCGCGCTTATCTTGATTGCCTCTTCGCTTAAATATAATGAATTTATGTAGAGCATATGCAGCAGGATGAGGTAGTATTATTTGTATTCCATCTACATCAATTGAAATTGTGTTTTCTGATAGGATATCTAGGTATCTTAATGCTTGAGCATTAATTCCTAATTGGGGCAAGGGATACGGCTTGTCACTCTCTTTCCCTTTTTCAGGCACAAGAAACTCAACAGTTAAATCTGGATGAGTTAATTTAATATAACCCTTGGGTCTGCTAAATTCTTCTATAAAACCCAAATCTTCTAACAGCTTAAACAGGTCTATTTTTTTGTTTAACTTTATAGGAACCTGTACCAGAAAATCTATATCCCTTGTTCTTATAAAACTTGAGTATGACTTTGACTTAAAGTAGTATTTATAAAAATATACGCTCCAACTGCCAATAAGCACTATGGATCTTAATATGCCCGCTTTTTGGAATCTATTAAGAACTTCTAAAGTTAAATTAAACGTCTTCTTTTCCACGTAAAGCTACCCGTAGATATTTAATCTGTTTATTTAGTTTTTGTATCAATTTCTTATACTTGACCCTCAGCCACTTTGATTCTTTAAGAGCATTCTTATCGGCTGAAGATACCTCTTTACCCTTATAAATAAAACGTACTTTCTTACCTTCTCTTACGGCAAGATAATAATAACTATGCCCCCTTATCGACTTTTTTACAAAACACCCTCCAGGGTGCTTTTTTAGAGCTTTCTCGTAATTCCTTTTCATTTTAATAGAATTACTAAGTTCTTCTTTTAGGACGCCTTTTATAATACCCATTTTGAACCTCATTATTACCAAACATATTTACGCATTAAGTATATAGTGTTTGGTAACAAAAGTCAAGGAAAATTACCAAACAAGGTATTTTAAAAATGACAATCTGTTTGGTAATAGATTGTTGTAGTTTTGCTCCCTCTTCCCCCATCCTTAAGAGCCGTTCATCCCCGCTGTTTTTTTCGAAAATAAATCGCTGGGACAGGCATTTCCGAAAGGAAAGCTACCCCCATAAAAGCCGCTTTTCCTCCGAATTCTTAGGGTCCGCCGTTCGCGGAGCTCACGGCACTTCCTTGGACATTGCGTCCTCGGTCGCTCCCAAAAGTCCTCGCCAGCTATTCCCATTCCCTTTACGGTAAAACAACCTACAAAACAAAAAACAAAACAACACTTAAATCAATAATATTATACTACAAAACCCCCTAACTAGTCTCTAATAAATCCAAATCCTTAAGGGCTTTAAAGAGAACACTCTTTACTTATACCAAATGAGTTCTTAAGAGAGCCTTTATAGTTATATTATATAGATATAGTGGTATTTAGGGTATTTTAGCGCTATTTATAGGCATTTTCAAGGGGAATTAGGCAGCGGAATCGATTCTAAGGAATACCGAGTTGCCTATAGCTTCTACAGGAGATGCAAACGGCTTAGTTGCCCGGATCAAAAGCGCAGTCTTTTTTTATCCCTTTTCAGGAAGAAACTGGCAGTAAAGCATAGAGCTCTTTACAGATGTTTTGATGCTGTATCTCGTCAGCTATTAAGTGCTGAAAGGCGTCCTTAAGCTGCTGGTCTTCGACGCCCTTAAAGCATTTATCATAAAGTTCTGCCATGCTGGTCTCTATCTTTTCTATCTGTTCTATATATTGCTTATAATCTTTAGCATTCAGCATATATTACCTCTCATGTTATATGGCATCTTTATCATTTGCCTCTACTTTTTTTAAGATGTCATCCACTAGCTTCTTGTGCAGGGAAGAGCCATCTGAAAGAGAGGTCAAAAGCTGCTTTGCTTTTTCTGCTTTGGCTTCTTCTATGCCTGTCCAGAATATAGAATTCTTAAAATGCTTGGTATATATTGGTATAGATCTCTCTTCCGCATTCAGTCCTTTTTTTAGTAAATCGATGAGTTCGCTTTTTTTCATTTTACATCTCCTTAGTTATTGATCTTTAAAATAAGGGTCATCCAGTTGAGCCTTGAAGGCTTTACCAGATGCCTCTTCAGCTGGAAAACTCCAATCCTGCTCTTTATCCAAATTAAATATAACAAAACCCCTTATCCTGCCCATCTTCTTTATTGAGAGCATAGCATCCTTAATCCATTTTGCCTTATCTCCTCCTGTACTTGTTGAGCTGAATTCAGATATAATAACAGGTTTACCATAGAATTTTGTGGTTTCAGAATATGCATTACTAAATATCTCCTGAAAACTTAACCATTTGCTCCAATTTTTTGCATTGCCCCAGTTGTATCCATCGATGCCTATGTAATCCACATAATCTGCGCCTGGATAAAACAGCTTATAATCATTAGCTTTCGGTACATTCTCCCAGTTTATAGAAAATACCCATTTTACGTTATCGACTCCTTCTTTATCAAATATATCCTTTATGTGCCTGAAAATTGCTACGTATGCGTCATTGCCCAGTTTATCTGCTGACCATGGATACCAGTTACCGTTTGCTTCGTGCGCGAATCTTAAAAAAACATCTTCCTTTATATTCTTTAGCCTTAGCGCAAAGGCGTTAATATACTCGTCATAGCTACCGGCTAACAAGCCTTTATAATCAATAGGCTCTTTATTGTATGAACGCCATGGTTCCCATGTGATAATTGCCTTAGAGCCACTCTTATATATATCATTTAGTACATTTTCATCAGGATAGCTTTCCCAGTCAATAAATATCATTACAAGGTATGGCATCCTACCATAGCTGTCTTTAAAGTCTTTTAAATCTGACTTTGTCGGATTATCAGCTATAAAGGCTCCAGTGAAGCAACCCTGTTCTTGGCTTGAAGCACGCGATAAAGAAAAGAAACATATAAAAATGATCATTAATATTATAAATAACGGCTTCATGCTCTCTCTTTGTTGAAATAGAATATGCTTGATAATACAAATGAGTGATATAGCGCCCAGAACCCATTAACAAGAATGGCTGGCTCAAGCTCATATATAAACCTGTTTACACCCCAGACAATAGCTACAAAGTTTAAAAATAACATAGATAGCTGTGGCCAAAGCCTTATAAGCGATATGGACTTCTGTTTTGTTTTTGAGGTTACCCCGAAAGATATCTTGACCCCAAAGATAGCGGAAAACGCCGCTCTTATATATACGGAGAATGCAGCTACTCCCAGAAGTTGGCCTAAAAATAGGTCTCTTGGCGAATAATGCCTTTTTTTGAGCACAATGTAGAAGATGCCCAAAGACAGAAATATATAAGGTAAGAATGCGAATATATATATCTCAGGCCTTGCAAAAAAGGAAGGCACATTAAAGAGCAGATACAGGACCGGGCATATCATAAGAACCCAAAAGGCTATGCCTACAAAATAGTATGTGCTTGATAAAAGGTATTCAGCCCACTGATTAGGTTTTAATGAGAAAGGTTTTGTCAGCAGCCTGATGAGGGCTTTCTTAAAGACCGATATAGTCCCTGCTGCCCAACGAAACTGCTGCTTAAAGTAAGCATCAAGGTCTTCAGGCGCCATGCCAAACACATGAACATGGTTATAATAAAGAGATCGCCACCCAGCCGCATGAAGCTTAATAGAGGTAGCAAAGTCTTCTGTTATAGTGGTCTCATCAAGCCCCCCAACACCTTTCAGGGCTTCTGCTCTGAATATCACATTCGTCCCGCAGCAGAACATGGAATCGCTAATGCTTTTACCTTCACATATATACTCATAAAACACTGCCTGTTGCAGCGCAGAAGCACGTGCAACCGGGCCAGCATCTATATTTGAATAGAACTGGGGCGTTTGCACAAAAGATATATCCTTTTGCTTTTCAAGGATAGGTATTATTGCATCTAAAAAATCTGGGAGCGGCTTCTGGTCTGCGTCAAAGATTGCTATATATCTCTGATCTAATGTCTCAAGGCAATCGTTTACTATGCCTGCCTTAGAGCCATGCCAGGGCTTAGTTCTCCTAAAAAGCTTAAGATTATATTCCCTACAAAGCTCCTCTGCCTCTTTTTTGTATCTCTGCTCTGTAGAGTCATCAAGAAGATATATTATCTTATTTTGATAATTTAGATTATTTATTGTAATAAAGGTATTTTCGAGAATCTCTTTAGGTTCATTTCTTGCGGGCACAAGTATCGCTACTGACGGTTGTTCAGCAGGAGCTATATTTAAAAGAGCCTCTTCATCACTCCTTAGGCGCTCTTTTGTACGCACCCTTAGTATGTTAAGGGCATAGCCTATCCCGTGCAATAAAACAAAGAATTCAGCGCATATTAGTAGTGCCGCGAACAGCTTCTCTAAGATCCCGTAATCAGCAAACAGAAATAGCGTTGTTCTTACAATTATATATACTAGTGTAGCTATAATAGATAAAAATGCCATAGCATCAAATGCTTGTCTCTTTGCAAATTTAGTTTTATTTAAATTTTTATCCATAGCTTTTAAAAGTGGTGCTTCACGTAAACCTGCGCTCTCTTATCTTCATATACATTCCCGCTGGAACGGACATATTGGCCTTCTGCCTTTATCTGAAGCCTTTTGTTTATGTCCCAGCAAAAATCAGCAGTAAAGGTATGGCCTACTACATCCTCAGAATCTACTCCCAACACATAACCAAGGCTGTAATAGAGATTATCAGCTCCAAAGAATATACCTTCTTTATTCAGGTAATGCCTCCATTGCGCTTGAATAGTATTATTGTAAAAATCCTTTGGTGAGAAATATTCTGTTACCGTATCATCAAAGTCTCTATAGAAGTACCGGTACTTTATAGTAAGCATCTTAGGCGCAAAAGACAGGTAAAAGAGTATATCTCCTGCAGGCTCATTTTTGTAGTTTCCATCAGAATAATCTGAGTATAGATAATCAGCACCTATCTTAATGGACCTCTGGACATCAAGATCGACTCGGCCCATATAATTATTGCGGTAATAGCCGCCTCTTATAACAGTGCTGTTGTTCTCAAGGCGTTCTTTTTCATAGGAGATACGGGATCTTCCAAAATCAAAGACCCTGAAGTTGAAGGCTCCACCATATTCCTGCATCGTCTTTATATCTCTATCGTAATCTATAAAATCATAAAAGCCATCTGCAGACCAATCCAAACCTTCGGTATACAAAAGGCTGACCTTTCCTCTATTTTCTGTAACACTTTCAAAATCCTTAAACTTTCTTCCAGTAAGATCATACTCAAGGCCAAGCTGAGCTTTATAGCCCAAAGGCATTGTAAGCTTATTTAGAAAGACGCTCTTTTTAATATCAGAGTCGCGCTGAAGACTTTCTGCCTCAAAATACTCATAACCAGACTTTATGGATGGGCGTTCGGAGATAAGCTTTGTTTTTTCAAGGCCCTCTTTTGCCCTAAAATGCACGGGAGATATAGACAGTATATAATTATATGAATCGATAGCTTTCTGCCACATTCTTTGGTATGAGTATATCTGGCTCAGGTCAAAGGCTACCTCTTGATTATCCGGACTCTCAAGTAAAAGTTTCTTGCAGTATTCTATGGCATGCCTTATCCTGCTGTTCCAATATGCTTGCTTCTCTGCTTTTTCAAGATAGACTGCCTGACTATAATCTTTATCCAGTATCTTCTGGTATTGGACTATCGCTTGATTGTACCTGTTTGCCCATCCTAGCACGCGCGCTTTCTCAAGCATAAGCCCTGACTCGCATTTTTCATTTAAAAGCTCATTATAAATATCGAGGGATTCGTTATAATCCTGGTTCCAGCTTAAAACCTGCGCTAGCTTTATTCTTACCTCCCTGTCACTGCTCTCATTTAATATATTCCTATATATAGTTATGGCTTTGTCGAATCTCTTGCTGTATGCGTATCTATCTCCGAGCAAGGATTCTGCCTCTTGGTTTTCCGGTTCCATTTTTAATGCATCCTTAAAAAACTCTTCTGCCGGGCCGTATTTGCCAGCATATAAGGATATCTTACCTAAAGAGATAAGTGCCTTTACGTTTTTCGGGTCTTCTTCGACTAATTTCCTGCTTAATGCTTCTGCTTTGCCATACTGCTTATCCCATATATATACATCGGCAAGCTTCTGCTTGACCTGGAGATTATCCGGTTCTATTGCTAAAACTTTCTTATGCCAGTTTATAGAGCCTGTGTAATCTTGCTGCCAGCTTAATATATCGGCAATCCCGATCATTGCTTTTATATTGCCCGGATCCTTTAATAATATTTCCATATATTGCTCAGCAGCTTTGGTAAAGTCAGAAACCATTATATGGGATTCTGCGCTTAATGCCTCTAGCTCAGCAGCATATTTCAGCTTTTCATCTTTTGGAATGGTAGCATCAGAAAGTACTTCTTCGTAGAGCGCAGCTGCTTTTTCAGGATCTCCTGAATAATGCATGGAGTTTGCCAGCAGGATCTTTGATTTATAATCACTCGGGTTTTGCTCTATAAGAGCCCCTAAGATTTTATTCGCATCGCTAAATTGCTTATTCCAAATATATATTTCAGCTAAACGCCTCTTTGTATCCGCATCCTTAGCATCTTTTACGATCTGCTCATACAGCGAGATCGCTTCCTCGTATTGCTTATCCCAGCTCAATGTATCTGCAAACTCTTTTTTGATATGTATATCATCACTTTCTTTAATAAGCTCCCTATAAAGCATTATAGCTTTTTTGTAATCCTTTTCTGCTGACATAATGCCTGCAAGGTGCGCCTGTGCTTTATGATAATCTGGTGCATCAAAGCTTATTTTTTCAAAGACTTGTTTAGCAGCTTTATTGTCGCCTGAATAAAGTAGTGACACGCCATATAGAAACTCAAGCCTGTGGCCTCTATTTTTTAGAAGACTAGTATGCAAAAATTCCACAGCTTTTGTATAATCGCCTTGATATGTATATACTTCGGCTAAATCTACCTGTGCCTGAATATTTTCAAGATCCATAGCAATAATACGCTTATAAGTTTTTTCTGCGCTTGAATAATCCCCTTTCCACTTATAAAGCAAGGCTATCTTTCCTATGGCCTCGAGGTTGTCAGGTTCAACTGCAAGAGCCTTTTGATAATAAGATAACGCTGCGTTGTAGTCTTTTTCCCAGCTTAATATATCTGCTAAATCGATCAATGCCTTAATGTTATTTGGTTGCGTTTCCAGAAGGTCTGCGTACATTTTCTTAGAATGCTCGAAATTCTTTTCGACCATATAAGTCTCTGCCAATAGAATTTTTATTTCCGAAACATCTTTTTGTTTCTGCTTTTTGTCTGCGTAAAACGTTAAGAGTTCCTCGTATATCTGTATAGCCTTATTTGGCTGACCAGAGTTCTGCAATGCCTGCGCATATATTAGTTTTGCTTTATAATCATGAGGGTCATTGGTAATGATTTCATTCAAAATATCTTTTGCTTTTTGGTACTCTTTATTCCAGATATAAATTTCAGCAAGCTCTCTTTTAGAATCTATATCATCTGTTGCCGATATAACTTCTACATACAGGGATATTGCTTTTTGGTAGTTTTTATCCCATGCAAGTGTCTGGGCAAGAGAAGCTTTTATGCTGTAGTCGTTTGGCGCAAGCAAGACTATTTTTTCAAAAACCTCTATTGATTTTTTAAGCTGATTAAATCTTTGGTAGGAATAGGCCAGGTCTGTTAGCGCTTTTATGTTGGTAGGTGCTATCGTGATTGCCTTATCTAGAAAATATATAGCTTTTTGGTAATCTCTATTTTCAAGGTATCTGTGACCTTTAAAATAGTCTATATCAGCCTGTTGCGTCTTATGGTAAACAATGGTTGTTACTGTTACAGTCAATACTATAATTAAAGTTAAAAGACTATATTTCATATTATATATAATATTATATGCAAGCTAAAGTTCAAGATAAACATTCAAAACTCTTATTTTTCACGAAACTACTCAATGGGGCTTGTCTTGGATCGTTCGGGGCTTCCTGCGGCCGCAGCTACTTTCCGTTACCTTACCCCTCACTTATCAAATCTCTATCCACTCCTACCTTAAGAACCAACTCCCGAGAGCGCTTCACATTCCCGAAGGTAAAGCTACAGCATCAGTAAAAAGCCAGGGACAGTCCCCTTTCTAGTTTAAATCGTTAATCATATGGGTACAGTCCCTTTATCATCCCCCTTGCGGGTATATAATAATCCTACTACTAATTCCTACTTCTTATTCTTTTTAGCAGGTTTTTTCTTCCTCTGGGCAACCTTCTTCTTTTTAACAGGCTTTTTCTTCTTCACGGTCTTCTTCTTTTTGGCGGCCTTGACAGCCTTTGGTTTTTCAGGGGGCTTAACCTCTGGTTGAGGCTGCTGTTGTGGCCTGGCCTCTACTGCATGCATAGTGTTGCCCTTTTTCTTTCGTATTACAAAACACTCCTGACAGTAGACCGGACGGTCTCCACTGGGTTTAAAGGGGACATTACTCTCCTTGCCGCAATCTGAGCAGATCACCCCATACATAGGCCTGGGTTTCTTATGATGCTCATTTACAGAAAATGGAGAAGGCTTTGGGGAAGGCGCCACAGAAGGTTGTGAAGGTATACGGCTTAAGACCGTATCTATCTTTGCCTCAAAAGAGGTGAGCTTCTGAACCAATACTGTAAGCAGTCCCACAATATCCTGATCAGCGGTTACAGAAGGTGAAGGACTTTTAGTTTCTGTTTTTTTACTAGTTGTGCTTTTTTTCATATAGCTCTCCTATCCTCTTTTTAAGTTTAATCTGTGCCCCGGACTCTCATCCTACCAACGCTTTTGCGGGAACTCGCCGAAGGCGATTCCCATACCCCTCCGGGGCAGCCGTTCGCGGTGCTCCCGGCACTTCTCCCTAAAGGGACTTCCTTTGGTCGCTCAACATTGCGTCCTCAGTCGTTGCGCTACGCTTATTTTAGCTTGAATAAGTGAGGTTTTCAAGGGAAATAACGGTTTAGGCAGCGGAATTCTTTATAGTTGCCAATTAGATGCTAAAGAAGTGCTCAGTAAGCCTAGAGCTAAAGCTTGTTATGTCTTGTTAGAGTAGTTCTGTGGGGTATTGAAAATGGCGTGAACACTGTTTGCACACTTTTTAGGAATAGCAAGTATTCATCAAAGGATTTTGCCACAACCTTGTATTTTCCAAAGCTAAAAAGTTTTCTTCTTTCTATGCTATTGGTATCTTTTAGTATCTCTTTTTTTTCTTTATCACTTAGCACTTTCTATCTCCATCCTTAGCTCAGATAGCTCTTTTTGTCTATTGAATAATGAAAAATATTCTTCAACCAAGCTCATATTGAGACTACTATAATTATTTTTGATAAGCGCCCTTATGTCAGCCATATCCTGATGATATCTAGCAGGATCGTTTGAACTAGATTGTACCTTAAGCCCTATTTGATCTTCTACCTTAACAACCTTAACAGTGAATTTCCCATCAAAGACACTGTTCTCTTCAGCTCTTTTCAACATAGCGAGTGTATACTTTCTGTGTGCTAGCAAGAAATCTACTCTGCCTAGCTCAAATTTCTTACTAGCAAAGTTTAATACATCTTCACTTTCATGCAATAGCTCATACCCGTGCTTGAGCATTATCTCTTTTATTTTTGTACTTTTCTCCGTTAACACAAGGAAGTCGATATCCATTGTAGCTCGAGTAACGCCTGAAGCTTGTAATGCAAACCCGCCTATAAGAGCAAAGTCAATGGCTTCTTCCTTGAATTTTTCCAGTATAAATTTTAACACTATTGCAAAATCCATAATCAAATTATAACCTATATCACAGCAAAAGCAAACAAATTTTTGCTATCGTTCGTTTTCTAATTTATCTCCATTCTCGCCCCAGGGTTCCCCCGTACAAAGACCTTCGATCTTCTTGAGGGATATTGCTATTATGAGGGATATTATATAGCGCATATTAAAGGTATTTTAGCGTTTATTTGAGGGATTTTCAAGAGGAATTAAGCTACGGAGGTGATTGCTATCTAAGCTGACTTTTTCTATAATATACTAATCGACTTGTTGCGCAGTTAGAAATATACTTTTTCCCAAAGCAACAAAGAAATCCTGGTATGTTAGAGGATCTTCTATTGAAACAACTCCGTGTTGTGCGTTTGCTCTTACTAATAACTGTGTTTCCCCTCTAGGCCTGACCGTAACTGTCATTGTAATAATTGCATATCCTATAAATTTAGATCCGGTGACAGAGCCCAACATTATATCCGCGTCATCTATGACAAAATCTAAATCCTGCATCGTGCTTATTACGGTTTGTATCATTTTTTTCTTGTCTGTGGTATCAAAAACTCTTGTTTGGATACTTCGTAATTTTACCTGGCTTTCTTTCATTTCGAAAGCTTTGTTTGATGTGGTCGCGCACCCTGACAACATAATCAATAAACACAGAACAGCAAAAACACTAACATAACGTTTTATAGTTTTCATATCTGATGAGCCTCCAGGAATATTGCTTTTGATAAAGCTTCAAAGAACTTTTGGTATATTTCAGGTAATTTAATGGATTCTACTCTACTGACTTGATTGCTCATATTCCAAACTATTCTCTGAAATGTAACTCGCACAACTGTTTTATCGCCGCTTTGAGAAGGCATAACAATTACTGAAGCTTTTACTACCTGATTCTTATCGCATTGTGCTGTAGCATTAGAGTAGGACCCGCATAAAGCAGCCAGGACATCGACCATAACGGCGCCTGTAATCTGTCCTGCGTGTTTTGCATCAGCCTGCTTAGAAGCAGCTATAAAGCCTAACTCTGTTTCACTTTCGCTTAATGTAAAGCCTAAGTCTTGTAAAACACCTGCAACAGCCGTTATAATCTCTACATCGTTTGTCGTGTCATATAGTCGTATTTGCAACTGCCTATGTTTTAAATAGTCTTCATGCGGCTTTAAGAAACCTTTTGGCGTACTAGCACAACCAGCCAAGCCAATACACATAAATAATATAAGTACAAATTTAAAAGATGTGATCTGTTTCTTCATGCAGGTTCCCTTTAAAAGCTAGATGAGTGATAAGAGAAGTCACGGACTTTATTTTCTTTGTCAAACTTAATAACTATGGTAAGGGTTCTTTGAGAAGTTGAGGCTGCTCCTGAAGACCCACCAACTTCGCCTATTAGCAGCCAAACGCCGCCGCCGCTGTTAGAATAAGTTACGTCTGTGGCGACTTTATCATAAACCCATACTTCTTGTCTATTCTCATCAGTTGTTACAATATTCGGGGATCCAAGCGCTTCAACGACTTTTGAAGATGGCATACCTATACTAATTTCACGCTGGACTTTACCTACAGTTACTCTGTCAGCGGAATCAGATTTAACAGATCTTAAATGAGAATCTGCAGTTGAGCACCCAGCTAAAAACATAATACACAACATTGTAGAAAATATTTTAAACATATATCCTCCTTTTTTAGGCCTCTTCTTAATACGTGTTATATATTAACAAAAAAAGACCTTTTCTGCAAGGCCTTTTCTGCAAGGTCTATTTATTCTACTCTCTTGCTACTTCACAAAATACTTTCTATAGAGGTTTCTTTTTAGGGTGCATGAAATCCTATGTTTCGCTTAGGTTTTACGGGTGGTGCCATGAGCTGGCGTATGGCCTCAAAGATGGCATGGATCTTGGTGTCGTGTTTTTTAATCTTGCGTTCAAGCTGCTCTAATTTAATTGCAAGCTCTTTATTTGAGGATAAAATATGGCGCAGGTTAACGAAAGCACGCATTATGGCAATATTTACCAGAATAGCTCTTTCGCTATTTAGAACACCTGAGAGCA
>CAZBNF010000028.1:0-14281 GCA_964493115.1 uncultured Planctomycetia bacterium
TTATGAAAGAAGGGACCTCGCTATAATAAGCGGGCTCCATTATATACGTTCCTCTGCCCTGAGTCAAGCTTCTTAATGCTGTAGCGTATCCAAATGTTTCAGCAAGCGGCACAAAACCTTTAATGGCCTGGACATTACCTTTTGGTTTTATAGATTCTATTTTACCCCTTCTTGAATTAAAATCTCCTATTACATCTCCTAAAAAGTTTTCCGGCACAGTAATCTCTATCCTCATCACAGGCTCGAGCAACACAGAGCTGCCTTTTCTTAAGGCATCGTTTAAGGCTATGGACGCTGCTGTTTTAAAAGCCATCTCCGAAGAATCAACATCATGATATGAGCCGTCGATCAACTTAACATATATATCGGTAACAGGGTATCCTGCTAAAACTCCATTTCTGGCAGCATCCATCACGCCTTCTTTTACAGATGGTATAAACTCTTTTGGTATCGCGCCTGCCTTTATCCTGTTATCAAAAACAACACCGGAACCTCTCTCGCCTGTTTCAACATCAAATACCACATGGCCATACTGTCCGTGCCCGCCTGTCTGTTGTATAAATTTCCCAACCACGCTTGCCCTGTTTCTCATAGTCTCTTTGTACGCTACTTCCGGCTTTCCTGTATTAGCCTTTATGCTGAACTCCCGGTTCATCCTGTCCAGCAATACCTCCAAATGAAGTTCACCCATACCGCCTATAATTGTCTGGCCTGTATCAGAATCGTAACGCACGCTGAACGAAGGGTCTTCTTCCTCTAATTTTTTAAGTACCAGGCCAAGCTTGTCCTGATCTTTTGTTGATTTAGGTTCTATCGCCATAAAAAGTACTGGTTCGGGGAAATGCATACTTTCTAATATTATAGGATTTTTTTCATCGCATATAGTGTCACCTGTTTTAGTGTCTTTAAGGCCCACTGCTGCCGCTATATCTCCCGCGCTTACCATATCCACAATCTCTTGTTTATTTGCGTGCATCTTTACAATCTTGGCAACCCTTTCCTTAAAACCCTTAGTAGCATTATAAACATTAAGGCCTGACTGTAAAGAACCTGAATATACCCTGAAATATGTCAGCTTTCCAACATAAGGGTCAGAGACTATTTTAAACACAAGCCCTGAGAAAGGCTCGTTGGAACCTGTCTTTCTTTTTTTAACGGATTTATCTCTTGGGTCAATGCCTTCAATAGAAGGGACATCAACAGGAGACGGCAGATAATCGCAAATCGCATCAAGCAATAACCCCACGCCTTTACTCTGCAGGGAAGAGCCGCACAAAACAGGCACTATCTTTGACCTTAAAACCCCTTTTCTTAAAACCGCCTTTATCTCATCGACTGTAATGTCGCTTTCATCACTTACGTATTTCCGCATAAGGGCCTCATCAATATCTGAAACTGCTTCCAGGAGTTTATGCCTGTGTTGATTGTACATATCCATATATTCATTGGGTATTTCAACAACATCAAAGGCTTTTCCATCGATGTTATCATTTCTATATATATAGGCCTTTTTTTCTATCAGATCAATGATACCTCTAAAAGTATCTTCTGAGCCTATTGGAATCTGTATGGGTATTGCCCTTGCTCCAAGGTATTCTCTTATCTGTTTTACGACAGAAAAGAAATCAGCACCTATACGATCCATCTTATTTACATATGCTATTCTCGGAACTCCATAGGTATCTGCCTGCCTCCATACTGTCTCACTTTGCGGTTCAACACCGCCAACAGCACAAAAAATAACTACACCGCCATCTAAGACGCGAAGTGACCTCTCCACCTCTACCGTGAAATCAACATGTCCTGGAGTATCTATAATGTTGATATCACAATCTTTCCATCTGCATGCTGTGCTGGCCGAAGTGATTGTAATGCCTCTTTCCTGCTCCTGTTGCATCCAATCCATTGTGGCAGTGCCATCATCCACTTCGCCTATCCTGTATATCCTGCCCGCGAGATAGAGCATTCTTTCAGTTGTTGTGGTTTTACCCGCATCAATATGAGCCATAATACCTATGTTTCTCAATTTTTGCAGGAGATTTTTCTGTTCCATTGTTTTTATTTCTATTGGACTATCTAATGCTGTTGTCATATTGGTTTGCCACTAACCTAAAATTACCACTTAAAATGACTGAATGCCTTATTGGCTTCAGCCATCTTATGCGTATCCTCTCTTTTTTTTACCGCAGCACCTTGTTTATTATAAGCATCCAGTAACTCGCTTGCAAGTCTTTCGCTCATAGGGCCCCCTTTGCGCTGCCTTGCAAAGTTTCTAAGCCATCTCATTGCTATAGCTATGCCGCGGACCTGTGTAACCTCTATAGGTACTTGGTAAGTCGCGCCTCCTACACGCCTGGATTTTAACTCAAGCATAGGCCTTATATTGTCGAGTACTTGTTGAAATAATTCAAGCACATTTTTTTTGCCTGTCTTTTCCTGCATGGTATCAAAAGCATCATAAACTATTTTTTCTGCGGTTGCTTTCTTGCCTCTTTCCATAACAATATTTATAAATTTTGAAATTATCTCTGATTTATGTTTGGGATCCGGTAATACTTTTCTCTTTTCAGCCCTTCTTCTTCTCATTATTCTTTTCCTTATTATGTCGCCTACTTAACGGTAGACAAGCCTCCTTTAACAACAGGCAGGCCTGCCATCAGGCAGGCCTGCCTGCCGGTAGGCAGGGTTATTTAAGCAGCCGCAGTGCTCTTTGGCCTTTTAGCGCCATATTTTGAGCGGCTTTTTTTCCTATTTGCTACTCCCTGGGTGTCAAGGATACCTCTTACTATATGGTAACGAACTCCCGGCAGATCTTTTACCTTTCCGCCTCGAACCAAAACAATAGAATGCTCCTGCAGGTTATGGCCCTCACCAGGTATATAAGCTGTGACCTCTATATTATTAGTAAGCCTGACCCTGGCTATTTTTCTGAGCGCTGAGTTAGGCTTCTTAGGAGTCTGGGTTTTCACCTGAAGGCACACGCCCCTTCTCTGCGGCGCCGACTTAAGTGCCGGTGATTTAGTCTTTGATGTAACTCGTTTTCTTCCTTTTCTGATCAGCTGATTTATTGTTGGCATATACTCCTCTTATCTTTACCTATTAAGCCAATGAATCTGTCTTTTGTTTTTTAAGTTCCTGTTTCGCATTTTCCGGGATATCGATATTCTTTACAAGATCTATATTTTTATTATCCCGAAAACCCGTTCCAGCAGGTATAAGATGTCCCATTATAACGTTTTCTTTTAAGCCTGTAAGGTAGTCGACCTTGCCGCCTGTAGCAGCTTCTGTCAATATACGTGTTGTCTCCTGGAAGCTTGCGGCAGATATAAAACTTTCTGTGCTTAAAGAGGCCTTGGTTATGCCAAGAAGTATAGGTGTTGCCTTGGCAGGTTTTTGCTTTTTCTTTACCGCGCGCTGGTTTGCTTCATAAAATTCTATCTTATCAACATGAGAGCCAACAAGTAAATCTGTATCTCCTGAATCATCGATCTTTACTTTTTTAAGCATCTGTCTTACTATCGCTTCAATATGCTTATCGTTTATCTTAACTCCCTGCAACCGGTAAACCTCCTGGACTTCATTTACAAGATATTCCTGCAATGCCTTGTCTCCTGAGACTCTGAGTATATCCTGAGGGACAACAGGGCCATCAATAAGCTGCTGGCCCGCGTAAACCCTGTCACCTTTATATACATTCAAATGCTTGCCATGAGGAATGAGATATTCCTTTTTCATTCCGGTTTCACTTTTTACAATTATTCTTCGTTGGCCTTTTTTGGAACCGCCAAATTCTATACTGCCATCAATTTCACTAATTATAGCCGGGTCCTTTGGCCTTCTTGCTTCAAAAAGCTCAGCAACCCGTGGAAGGCCTCCTGTAATATCTCTTGTCTTTGTAACTACTCGCGGAGTCTTGGCAAGCAAATCGCCTGCCTTAATTTCGTAGCCATCTTTAACTAGTATGTGTGCCCCTGCCGGTATAGGGTAGAGCGCCACTATCTCTTTTTTATCATTCTGTATCACTATCTGAGGATGATATTCACCCTTATGCTCGATTATTATTGTATCTATGAGCTTTGTGTGAGGATCTGTTTCCTGGCGCATGGTAACACCTTCTTTTATATCCTCAAACCTTACTGTTCCCGCCATCTCTGTAAGGATTGGTGACATATACGGATCCCATTTTACAAAAATCATATCTTTCTTTACACGCTTGTCTTCTTTTACGATTATAATAGCTCCATGAGGCACAGGATAGCGCTCGAATTCCCTACCGCTTTCATCATTTATAGATATCTGGCCGTTTCGGTTCAATACTACTACGTCTTTTGTATCGGCCTTTTCTACGGTTCTTAGATTATGATATTTAACTACGCCGTCATTTCTGGATTTTATAAATGCCTGCTCGATAACCCTGCTTGCGGTACCACCTATGTGGAAAGTCCTCATAGTAAGCTGCGTACCGGGTTCTCCGATAGATTGCGCGGCGATTATACCGATTGCCTCGCCTTTTTCAACGAGTCTTCCTGTGGCAAGGTTCCTGCCGTAGCATTTGACGCATACTCCTTTTTTCGCTTCGCATGTCAAGACGCTTCTTATCCTTATGCGCTCAATGCCTGCTGTCTCTATAAGGTCCGCCTTTTTCTCATCTATCTCATGGCCGGCTTCCACTATTAATTCATCTGTAATTATATCAACTATGTTATCGCACGCGACTCTTCCAATAATCCTCTCCTTGAGGCTTACAACAACTTCATCTCCCTCAATAATAGCACTTATAAGGATGCCGTTTAAGGTCTTGCAATCGTCTTCGTTTATAATAACATCCTGCGCTACATCAACAAGTCTTCTTGTGAGATATCCTGAGTCAGCTGTTTTAAGAGCAGTATCAGCAAGCCCTTTCCTGGCCCCGTGGGTTGATATAAAATATTCAAGAACAGTTAATCCCTCTCTAAAATTAGCCGTAATAGGGAATTCTATAATATCGCCTGATGGTTTGGCCATAAGCCCTCTCATGCCGGCAAGCTGTCTTATCTGCTGCTTAGAACCTCTTGCACCTGAATCTGCCATCATATATATAGGGTTAAACTCCCCTAAATTATCTATAACTTTTTCTGATATGGTGTCAGTAACATGAGTCCAAATATCTACAACCTTGTTATATCGTTCCCGATCCGTTATAACACCTTTCCTATATTGAGACTGGACGTCATTTACCTGCTTTTGCGCATCAGCTATAATACTTTTCTTTTCGGGCAAAAGTTTTAAGTCATCCAGGGATATAGAAAGCCCTGCTTTTGTCGCCCATTCAAAACCAAGGTTTTTTAAATCATCCAAAAGCGCTATTGTGCTGCTATTGCCGAATTCCTTATAGCAGGCTGTTATGATATCTGATATTTTCCCTTTATTAACAGTATCATTAATAAATGGCAGGCCTTGCGGTAATGCCTTATTGAATATTATCCTGCCAGGGGTTGTTTCTATTATCTTGCAATGCGGGGAAGTATGTAAAGAATTGGAAGGAACCTTACTAGCATCATGCTCTAAGTCGACCGATTTCTTATCATCCATCCTGACCCTGATTATAGCATGTATATCCACCTGGTTGTCATCATAGGCGGTTACCACTTCATCCGTCGAAGCAAAAATCATGCCTTGTCCGCGTTTATTTTTATCTTCTTTTGTAAGATAATACAAACCTAATACAATATCCTGCGTAGGAGATAGAACCGGCGCTCCGCTTGAAGGCGAAAAGATATTATTTGAAGCCATCATCAAAAGCTTTGATTCCGTCTGTGCTTCTATAGATAATGGCACATGAACCGCCATCTGGTCTCCGTCAAAATCCGCGTTAAATGCCGAACAAACAAGCGGATGTATCCTTATAGCTTTTCCTTCTATAAGTACGGGCTGGAATGCCTGTATCCCAAGCCTGTGCAGGGTGGGAGCCCTGTTAAGAAGTATGGGGTGATCTTTTATAACCTCATCGAGTATATCCCACACCTCAAGTTTTGCCTTTTCAACCATCCTCTTGGCACTTTTTATCGTATGAACAAAACCGCGTTCCTTAAGTTTCTTTATTATAAAAGGCTCAAATAATTCCAATGCCATTTTCTTTGGTAGCCCGCATTGATGCAATTTAAGCTCAGGCCCTATTACAACAACAGACCTGCCTGAATAATCAACTCTCTTGCCTAAAAGATTCTGCCTGAATCGGCCTTGTTTTCCTTTTAGCATATCGCTTAAAGATTTTAAAGGCCTGTTTCCAGTACCAAGTACCGGCCTGCCATGGCGGCCATTATCAAAAAGGGCATCAACAGATTCCTGAAGCATACGTTTTTCATTTCTTATAATAACTTCAGGCGCTTTAAGATCCATCAGCTTTTTAAGCCTGTTGTTTCTATTTATAACCCTTCTGTATAAATCGTTTAAATCGCTTGTAGCGAAACGGCCTCCATCTAAAGGTACCAGCGGCCTTAGATCCGGAGGTATCACAGGTATGATATCAAGTATCATCCACTCCGGCTTGTTATCGCTCTGTCTGAATAATTCTATAATTTTCAATATTTTTGCTAACCTCTTCTGTGATTGATCACCCTTAGAGTGCTTGATATCCTTGGTAATCTTAGAAGATAATTTTGATAAATCAACCTTTTCGAGCAGCTCTTTTATGGCTTCGGCACCCATTACTGCCCGGAATCCATCTTTATATTGATGGCAAAGCTGACGGTATCTTTCATCACTTAAGAGTTCTTTCTCTTTTAGGCCTGTTTCTCCCGGATCTATAACAATATATTCTTCATAATATAACACCTTCTCAAGCTCTCTTAAAGTTATGCCCAGAAGAGTTCCTATCCGCGATGGAACAACTTTAAAAAACCATATATGAGAAACAGGGGTTGCAAGTTCAATATGGCCCATTTTTTCCCGTCTGACTTTTGAAAGCGTAACTTCCACTCCACACCTGTCACAGACAATGCCCTTGTGTTTGATCCTTTTATATTTACCGCAGCTGCATTCCCAGTCTCTTGTGGGGCCAAATATCCTTTCACAGAATAGACCGTCTTTTTCAGGGCGCAGTGTACGATAATTTATTGTCTCTGGTTTTTTCACCTCTCCCTTAGACCATGACTTAATAATCTCAGGTGAGGCAATTTTTATGCTAACACAATCAAAATTTAAATCCATCTATTTCTCCAGTGGGTAAACTTTCCAATGTACCTATTCTTTTACATCAATATCTTTTCGCTGCCTGTTCTCCGTTCTTATATCCAAGCACAAGCTCTGAAGCTCTTTGACAAGTACATTAAATGATTCTGGCGTGCCAGGCTGTAAAGCATTTTCGCCCTTAACTATAGACTCATATATACGTGTCCTTCCCAAGACATCGTCACTTTTAACAGTAAGGAGTTCTTGTAGTGTATAAGCAGCCCCATAAGCTTCCAATGCCCAAACTTCCATTTCACCAAACCTTTGGCCGCCAAACTGGGCCTTCCCTCCAAGCGGCTGCTGTGTAACAAGGGAGTAAGGGCCTATAGAACGGGCATGTATCTTATCATCTACAAGGTGAGCTAATTTCATCATATATATATAACCAACCGTTACCTTTTGAGCAAACGGTTCTCCGGTAAAGCCATCATAAAGCACAACCTTACCTCCTTTAGGGATGCCTGCCTTTTCCATCTTTGCTCTTATATCTTCTTCTGTGGCCCCATCAAACACAGGCGATGCTATCTTTATGCCCAATATCTTAGCTGCCCACCCTAAGTGGGTTTCCATGATCTGGCCTACATTCATTCTTGAAGGCACGCCTAATGGATTAAGAACTATTTCAACAGGAGTCCCATCCCAAAGGTAAGGCATATCTGCTTCCGGTAAAATCTTGGCAATAACACCTTTATTTCCATGTCGTCCGGCAACTTTATCTCCTACAGATGCTTTTCTTTTGCTTGCGACATTAACTGTAACCTTCTTTAACACTCCTGGCGGCAGCTCATCACCTCTTTTTATCTTATCTATTTCTCTTTCTTCTTCGTATATTAACTCTTCTATCTGCTCTTCTAATATCTTTATTACTCTTTTTACCTCTTCTTCAATCTCTATATCCTCTTCAGAAAGTTTAAGGCTTGATATATCACATTTTTGAAGCTTTTTTATATCAGCTTTCTTTATAGTCTTGCCTGAAGCTATAACAATTGACCCATTATGGTCATCCAGCAACGCGCTTGATATCTTCTTGCCCACAAGAAACTTGATTAGTTTATGGATCTTTTCCTGCTCAAGTGTCTTTATCTGAGAATCATAATATTCCTTGACTTCATCTATCTGTGCCAGCTCTTTCGCGAGTTCTTCTTTTTTCTTAGGCCTGTGCTGTTTTCTGGAAAAAACCTTTACATCAACAACAACACCTTCTACTCCGGGCGGAACTGTAAGTGACGCATCTCTTACGTCGCCTGCTTTTTCTCCGAAAATAGCTCTTAAAAGTTTCTCTTCAGGCGAAAGCTCGGTTTCGCTTTTAGGCATAACCTTGCCTACAAGTACATCTCCGGGGCCTACCTCTGCACCTACTCTTATTATACCCTCATCATCAAGAGCACTTAATGCCTCTTCTCCTATGTTGGGGATATCCCTTGTGATTTCTTCGGGGCCAAGCCTTGTATCTCTTGCTTCAATCTCAAATTCTTCTATGTGTATTGATGTAAAGAGGTCATCTTTGATTAATTTTTCGCTTATAAGTATGGCATCTTCAAAATTATACCCTCTCCATGGCATAAATGCTACCAGTAGATTTCTGCCTAAAGCAAGTTCACCATTTCTTGTAGCAGCTCCATCAGCTATAATATCCCCTGCTTCAACTCGCTGTCCTAACTGCACTAATGGCCTCTGGTTTAGGCATGTAGAGGCATTTGACCTTTGATATTTTCTAAGCTTATATATTTTATCATTTATCTGTATCTGATCAGACTGTACATTTTTTACTATACCGGAAGATTGGGCTATAATCATAGCACCTGAATCATGGGCGACTTTTCTCTCCATGCCAGTACCTACGAGGGGCTCTTCAGGTTCAAGTAAAGGCACTGCCTGACGTTGCATGTTAGATCCCATTAATGCCCTGTTAGCATCATCATGCTCAAGAAAAGGTATTAAACAGGCAGCAACGCTTACAAGCTGGGTCGGAGATACATCCATATATTGGACCTGCTTAGCATCAATCTTTAAGAAATCTGACTTGTATCTGCAAAATACAGTGCCCTCTATAAAACAGCCATTCTCATCAACTTTTGAGTTTGCCTGTGCTATATAGTACTTATCTTCTATATCAGCTGAAAGATATTCGACTTTCTTGGAGACCTTACCATTTTCAACCTTAACATAAGGGGTCTCTATAAAACCAAATTCATTTACCCTTGCGTATGTAGATAAAGAAGCTATAAGACCTATATTAGGGCCTTCAGGAGTCTCGATAGGACAGACCCTTCCATAGTGAGAATAGTGGACATCTCTTACCTCAAAACCCGCTCTTTCCCTGGATAAGCCGCCGGGCCCTAAAGCTGAAACACGCCTTTTATGGGTCATCTCTGCCAAGGGATTGGTCTGATCCATAAATTGGGAAAGCTGACTTCTGCCAAAGAAATCTTTAATAACCCCTGAAACCAATTTCGAATTAATAAGATTATGCGGCATAATATTTTCAAGATCATATATAGACATTCTTTCCTTAATTGCGCGCTCTAACCTTGTAAACCCAATCCTAAACTGATTTGCTAAAAGTTCCCCTATTGTTCTTACCCTTCTATTTCCAAGGTGATCTATATCATCTGCCGCGCCTTCTGTCTGCTTGAGATGTAACAGCTGCTTGATGCCCTCTACGACAGTATCCTTATCCAAAACTCTGTTTTCCAGAGACACTTTCATGTGAAGCTTTTTGTTAAGCATAAAACGGCCGACAGCACCTAAATCATAACGTTTATTATCAAAAAATAACGTATCGAGCAAAGATTTAGCATTCTCAATAGTCGTGGGATCCCCGGGCCGGAGTTTTCTATATATATCAATAAGCGCATCGTCAGTTGATTTACTGTGATCTTTTAATAGAGTATTTATTATCTCTTCAACGGGCTCTTTGATAAGAGATATATTTTTTATTTTCGAAGAAACAATCTGCTGAATGGATTCCCGCGTAATTTTTTCCCTTTTCTGCAGAATAGTTACACCGGTTTCATCATCAATTATGTCTGATACTGTAATAGCGCCTATATATTTCTCCAGAACCTGCGCTGAAGGATATTTCAATTCTACTATATCACTGAAAAGTTTTAATATGTCTTCATCCGTTGAAAAACCAAGAGCCTTCAAAAATACTGTCGACAATACTTTCTTTCTTCTATCTATATAAGCATAAAGATTATCGTAGGCGTCAAATTCAAATTCAAGCCACGCCCCTCTATAGGGTATAATACGCGCGCTGTATATTTTCTTACCATTAGTGTGTATAGATGATTCAAACGATATGCCTGGCGAGCGGTGAAGCTGGCTTACAACGACTCTTTCATCTCCGTTTATAACAAAAGTTCCAACAGGCGTCATCAGGGGTAAGTCGCCGATATACACTTCCTGCTCTTTCATGTCCTTTTTGGACTTCAGCCTCAACTTAACTTTAAGCGAAGCAGCGTAAGTCATGCTTCTCACTTTACATTCTTCTATCTCATATTTAGGATTGCCTAAAGAATAGCTTACAAATTCCAAGCGGTAATTTTTATCATAACTTTCGATCGGAAAAACACTTGTGAAAACTTCCTGCAGGCCATGACTTTTTCTCTTTGCCCGAGGCACACCAAGCTGAACAAAGTCACGAAAAGAGTCAAGTTGTATTTCCAGAAGGTTTGGTATAGGGTATAACTGTTTTAATCGAGAGAAACTCTTTCTCTTGCTTAACATATTTTTTTCTTTCTGATTTTTGGTATCAGGACTCATAAATACACATAATTATGCTGGACACTGACATTGAAAAATCGGGCATCAATCTTATGCTAATCTTTTAAATCTTACTTCAGCTCTACCTTTGCGCCGGTAGCCTCAATCTTTTTCTTTATATCCTCTGCTTCAGCCTTCGTAACGCCTTCTTTAATCGCTTTTGGCGCAGCCTCTACCAGATCTTTGGCCTCTTTCAACCCTAAGGTTGTAACTGTACGTATCTCTTTGATCACCTGTATCTTGTTTGCGCCTACGTCAGTTAAAATAACATTAAATGTTGTTTTTTCCTCTTCCGCGGCAGCTCCGGCTGCCGCACCACCCGCTGCAACGCCCGCTTGCGCAATCATCATGGGGGCCTGAGCAGAAACACCGAACTTTTCTTCTAACGCCTTGACTAAAGAAGAAAGTTCCATAACGGACATTTTCTCTATCCTGCCGATAAATTCTTCCTGCTCTTTTGTTATCGAAACTTTTTTCTCCGCTTTAGCCGTTGATTGGGCCGAGCCTGCTTCCTGTTGTTTTAAATCTTCTGACATTTTATTCCTCCTTATTTTCTTCTTTCTTTTTTACTATCTCGTTAAGCGCGTAAAGAAACTTCTTTACGATACCTGAACACACTAAGACAAAACCCGCGATAGGTGAATTCATCGCAGATACCAGCCGCGCCAGCAATACTTCCCTAGGGGGTACCGATGCCATCTCCTTGAGTGTATCAATATCTAAGACCTGTCCATCTATATATCCGCCTTTTAATTTAAACTTTTCATTGGCCTTGGAAAAATTAACCAACACTTTAGAGGCCATAACAGGATCTTTATCCGTATAGCTTATAGCGCATGAACCCTCTATCATGCCTGATAGGCTATCAATGTTCAGCTCTTTCAATGCTGACTTGCACAAAGAGTTTTTGACAACAAGATATTTAGTGGAGGCTGACTTTAACTTCTTTTTAAGCTCTTCAATCTCCTTGTTTGTCAACCCGCCAAAATCAGTTACGAAAAACGATGATGCCCCTTTGAGCCTGCGCTCGTATTCTTTTATTATGCGTGTTTTTAAAAATTTACCCGGTTTTAATTCTTTAACCATATTATTCCTCTATACTGAAAATGCGGTAAGGTCCAGCTTGATACCAGGGCCCATAGTTGTTGATATAGATATGTTTTTCAAAAACTTTCCTTTTACCTGCGCGGGCCTTGCATGTGTTACAGCCTTTATAATACTTTCCGCGTTTTCTACAATAGCATCATTATTAAAAGACCTTTTTGCTATTGTCATATTTATACAGCCGAGCTTATCCATCTTGAATTCCACTTTACCGGCCTTTATCTCAGCTATAGCTTTTTCAACATCATTAGTCACGGTCCCTGCCTTGGGGCTCGGCATAAGGCCACGTGGACCCAAAACTTTTCCAAGCTTGCTCATATCCTTCATCATATCAGGCGTTGCGATAGCTGTATCAAAATCAAGAAAACCGTTCATCACCTTCTGAATAAGGTCTTCCGCTCCGACAGTATCAGCCCCTGCATCCTTTGCTTTGCGCGCTAGATCACCCTTACAAAATACCGCCACTCTGATTTTTTTACCTGTGCCATGGGGCAAAACTACTGAACCTCTTATCGACTGTGAAAGCTCTTTTACGTCCAGGTTTAATTTGATAGCAAGATCAACGCTTTCATCAAACTTAACAGCAGGGCTATTTTTCAATATCGTCACTGCCTCGTTGAGCTTGTAAAGTTTTGTTTTCTCAAAAAGATTGTTTGCCTGCTTAAGCCTTTTATTCATGGTTTACCCTATTTCTATGCCCATGCTTCGGGCTGTTCCTTTTACAATTTTTAATGCACTTTCGATATTATCAGTATTCAAATCCTGCATCTTTGCCTTGGCAATCTCTATTGCCTGTTCCTGAGTTACCTTACCCACCTTTTCTTTGTTCGGAGTCCCCGATGCCTTAGCTATATTTGCCGCTTTTTTTAGCAGGACAGAACATGGTGGGCTTTTTATTATAAAACTGAATGTCCTGTCTTCATAGACACTAATCACAACAGGCAGCGTAAGGCCCTGCCTATCCTTTGTTTTTTCATTAAACGCCTTACAGAATTCCATGATATTTACGCCATGTTGCCCAAGCGCGGGCCCTACAGGAGGGGCAGGATTTGCCTGTCCTCCAGGACAATATAATTTTATTTGAGTCTTTACTTTTTTTGCCATCTTTTATTCTTTCTTTTTGTTATAATCTTTCCACTTGCCAGTATTCAAGCTCTACCGGGGTAGACCTGCCAAATATCATGACTGAAACCTTAAGCTTGCCTCTTGCAGGATTCAATTCTTCTATAGTACCATTAAAATTTGTAAATGGCCCTTCTTTTATCCTTACGCTTTCACCCTGGTTGAATGTAACCTTAGGCATAGGTTTTTCTTTTTTCTCTTCGCTCTGCTTAAGTATATTTTCCACTTCATCGTTCAGGAGAGGCGTTGGCTTATCGCCCGAACTTATAAAACCAGTTACGCCAGGCGTATTCTTTATCAGATACCAGCTTTCATCAGTAAGCTCCATTTCAACGAGGACATAGCCTGGGAAAAATTTCCTTTCAGATATCCTCTTTTTACCGGATTTTACTTCAGCAACAACCTCTGTTGGTATGAGCACTTGTGAGACTTTATCCTTTAAATTACTGAGCTCTAACCGGCTTAGGATATTAGCCTTAACTTTCTCTTCCTGGCCCGTTAAGGCATGAATTACATACCAGTGCTTTTCCATATACTATTTCATCCAATACTTTATTATCTTATTATAAGTTGAATTACCTTTGAAAATATAAAATCACATATACCTATAAAAATTGCCATTGCAGCAACACTTATTAGTACAACAATGGTTGACCCTATTAGTTCATGTCTTGTAGGCCACGATACCTTTTTAAGCTCAACTGTTACTTCACTTATAAAATTGTTTATCTTCGCAAACATATGATACCTTACATTCCCTATCTTAGTTTCACCGCGAACGAAACTTTGCTTCCTAAATACTGGCAGGCCTGGAGGGATTCGAACCCCCAACACGCGGCTTTGGAGGCCGCTGCTCTAGCCAATTAGAGCTACAGGCCTTTTTCAACGTATTAAAAACCTGCCATCCTATTGGCAGGTTTTATTATATATAATATTATGCTATATGATATATAATATACTATTTAACTTCTTTGTGCGGGGTTCTACGCTGGCAAGATCTGCAAAACTTCACAAGCTCAAGCTTCTGCGTAGTATTTGTTTTGTTTTTAGACGTGGAATACCATCTATTTTTGCACTC
>CAZBNF010000029.1:0-14248 GCA_964493115.1 uncultured Planctomycetia bacterium
CAAGAACCCACTTGATGCTGTCACTTACATTAGACTTTCCGCATCCATTGGGCCCTACAACTGCTGTAACTCCCGGCTCAAATGTAAGTATAGTTTTATTCGCAAAACTTTTAAAACCATATAGTTCTAATTTTTTAAGATACAATTGCGTCCCCCGCCGATATTTAAATTAATAACGCCTATATAGTAATACCTGCCATTGGCAGGTATGTTATAAAACTCTTTTCAGATTCCGTACCCCCACCAAGTACATTTTTATTATCACAAAAACTTCTATACTTGTCAAGAAAAATATACCTGTGATAAAGAAGTTTTTTTGACAGATTTTTCTTGATCCCGGGGACAACAAGCCGAGAGATCTTATCATACAGGCTTTTGTCTTTGCTGGAGCCCCGAACCAAATCTGCTCTGAATAGGTTGTGCATATAGATTTGGTTCGGGGCGAAGGCAAAGATATAAACGATATTAGACCAGTATTGATTTGAGTTTTTTCGTTAAGGCGGGAATTATTTCAAAAAGGTCGCCGACAACACCGTAATTTGCAACTTTAAATATCGGCGCGTCAGGATCCTTATTTATGGCTATAATAATATCTGCTGATGACATACCTGCTAAATGCTGAATCTGGCCCGATATCCCGCAGGCAATATAAATCTTAGGACATACTGTCTTACCTGTCTGGCCTACCTGATGAGAATACGCTATCCAGTCAGCATCAACCGCGGCACGTGACGCGCCGACAGCACCGCCAATAGCATCTGCTAATTCATGCAGAAGCGCGAAGCTCTCAGGCTTGCCAAGCCCTCTTCCTCCTGATACAATAATATCCGCATCAGAAAGGTTGATCTTATATCCTTCCTCTTCTACTATGTCTAATATCTTTGTTCTTGATGCGAGAAGCTTATCGCTGTAGGCCTTTTTTATTATCCGGCCCGTTCTGGACGGATCAGGGACTGCCTCTTTCATAACCTTATGCCTTACTGTGGCCATCTGGGGCCTGTGATTGGGACATATAATAGTAGCCATTATGTTCCCGCCAAAAGCAGGGCGCGTTTGAAGCAGCAGGCCTCTTTCCTGGTCTATATCAAGCCCTGTACAATCAGCTGTAAGCCCGGCACCTATCTTTACAGCTACTCTTGATATAAGCGACCGGCCCGTAGATGTGGCGCCACAAAGCACTATCTCCGGCTTGTATTCATTGATTAGTTCTATAAGCACATTTGAATAAGGTTCACTTTGGTAATGCTTAAGCTTCGGCGAATCAACAACATAAACTTTCTCTGCCCCGCGGTGAAAGAGTTCCTTCGACTTAGCCTCAATTCTATCACCTAATAAAACAACGCAAAGCTCGACACCTAATTTATCAGCCAACTCTCTTCCTTTGCCGAGCAGTTCATATGTGACGCTTTGTATGATACCCTTGCTTTGCTCTGCGACAACCCACACGCCTTTATAGGCAGATATGTCTTTCGTGGGGACTTCTTCTTTCCTGATCAGTATGGCGTCAAATTTACAGACATCAACGCATGCCCCGCAGAGCGTGCATTTATCAAAATCAATGATGGCAAGCTTGTTTTCCACGGTTATCGCGCCAAAAGGGCATGCCCTTATGCACAACTTGCAACCAACACATTTATCTGTTATAATCTCTATGCCCATATTAAAATTTAGGTTTGCACTCGTCTTTTATCGCTGCTATTATCTTATCTGTTATTTCATCAACAGGCCCTGTAAGCATCACACCTCCCTCTCTTGCGGGAGGCGTAAATATTTTTACAACCTGGGTGGGAGATCCATTTAACCCTAAAAACCGCTCATCAGCATCAAGGTCCTGCGCCCGCAAAACTCTTATCTGAGCGGATTTTGCGCGTATCTTGCCTTTTAATGATGGTATGCGGGGCTGATTTATTTCTTTTACCACTGTGAATAAGGCCGGGAGAGGTGTTTCTATAATTTCATAACCTTCTTCTGTCATACGCTCAACGCGGGCCTGGTATGGACTTATCTCTTCTATCTTTTTTACATATGTCACTTGAGGTATGTCAAGATGCATAGATATACCCGGGCCTACCTGTGCTGTATCACCATCCGCCGCCTGCTTGCCGCAGAATATTATATCAAACCCTTCCAGTTTTTTAATAGCATGTGCAAGGGTATAGCTTGTTGCCCAGGTATCACTTCCGGCAAATGCCCTGTCAGATACAAGCACAGCATCATCAACGCCCATTGATATAGCTTCACGCAATGCATCTTCTGCCTGAGGGGGCCCCATTGTAACAGCCGTAATCTTTCCGCCAAGCTTTTCCTTTGTCCTTATTGCCTCTTCTATCGCATACATATCAAAAGGATTTATAATAGAGGCAACGCCTTCGCGAATCAAGGTGTTTGTCTGGGGGTCAATTTTAACATTAGCTGTATCCGGGACCTGTTTTATGCAAACTATTATATTCATATCTTTTTGTGGTATTTTTTACATAGGAACGGTTCTCAAGCACAAGTACTTGTGCTTGAGAACCGTTCCTAAGCTAATAGACTACTTTAATGTCTCTTTAATAAGTTCAGAGGCTATAACACCGCGCTGAATCTGGTTTGTGCCTTCATATATCTGCGTAATTTTTGCATCACGCATATATTTTTCAACAGGATAATCTCTCATATATCCATATCCGCCGAATATCTGCACAGCATCAGTGGTAACCTCCATTGCTACATCTGAGGCATAAAGCTTTGACATGGCTGAGAGTTTTGATATATCCTTTGCCCCTGAATCTATAAGCCCTGCCGCGTAATACACAAGTGCCCTGGCTGCCTCTATTTTAGTTCCCATATCAGCAAGCATAAACTGTATGCCCTGAAAACTGGATACGGGCTTGCCGAACTGCACACGCTCTTTCGCGTATCTTAATGCATAATCAAGCGCTCCTTGGGCAATGCCTACTGCCTGAGCGCCTATGCCCGGGCGTGATTTATCAAATGTCTTCATTGCAACTATAAAACCCAGGCCTTCTTTTCCGAGCAGATTCTCTTTAGGTATTTTACAGTTTGTGAATATAAGCTCTCTTGTCGCGGATGACCTGATGCCCAGTTTTTTTTCTTTTTTTCCGAATTCAAAACCAGGGGTGCCTTTTTCAACTATAAAAGCGCTTGCCCCGCGGCTGCCCTTTGTCTTATCTGTCATTGCTATTACAGTATAGGTCTCGGCCTCTCCGCCGTTTGTAATCCACTGCTTTACACCGTTTAATACGTAATAATCACCTTCTTTTTTAGCTGTTGTGCTTACCGCCCCCGCATCACTTCCAGCGCCTGCCTCTGTAAGGCCAAACGCTGCCAATTTCTTACCGCTTGCTATATCTGGCAGATATTTCTTCTTCTGCTCTTCTGTACCATATAATATGATAGGGTAGGAACCTAAAGCGCTTGCCGCATAGCTTACGGCAATGCCTCCACAGGCCTTTGAGAACTCTTCTGTGGCAATACATAACTCTGTTACGCCCCCACCCATGCCGCCATATTTTTCTTCAATATAAATCCCTGCCAGATCACTCTCTGCTATTACCTTTAATATGGGCCATGGGAATTCTTCTTTTTCATCATACTCAGCCGCGACAGGGCGTATCTTTTCATCTGCTATCTGGCGCGCAAGATCCCTTATCATCTTCTGTTCTTCTGTAAATAGATAACTCATTATTAAAGCTCCTTCATTTAAATCTTCTTTATAACTATAGTCGCATTATGCCCGCCGAAACCAAGGCTGTTTGATATCGCTATATCCACTTTCTTTTCTCTGGCTTTATTAGGCACATAATCTAAGTCGCAATCAGGATCAGGGTATTTGTAATTTATAGTAGGGGGTATAACACCTTTTTCGATAGTCAAGACAGTAGCTGCAAGCTCTATGCCTCCGGCAGCTCCGAGTAAATGGCCTGTCATGGACTTTGTAGAACTTATCGCAACATGTTTAGCATGGCTGCCTAAAACAGCCTTTATTGCCTTGGTTTCCATTGCATCGTTAAGCATTGTGGATGTGCCATGAGCGTTAATATAATCAACGTCTTCAGGGTTGACACCAGCATCTTTTAATGCCTCTTGCATGCATCTTATGGCCCCCTTACCGTCTGGGTCAGGGGCTGTCATGTGATAGGCATCGCAACTCATGCCATAGCCTATAACTTCAACGTATATGTCAGCCCCTCTTTTTTTTGCGTATTCATACTCCTCTAAAAGAACGATGCCAGAGCCTTCTGACATCACGAACCCATTTCTATGCTTATCAAAAGGCCTTGATGCTTCTTGCGGGCTATCGTTCATTGTAGAAAGCGCTTTTGCCGCGCAAAAACCACTGACTGCCATAGGGCTTATCGCAGCTTCACTTCCTCCTGCAAACATTATATCCGCATAACCGTTCTGTATCACACGAAAAGCCTCTCCTATGGAATGGTTGCTTGAAGCGCATGCTGTAACAGAACAGCTGTTGGGCCCTTTGAGCCCAAGTCTTATGGCAACCATACCTGATGCCATGTTCACTATAAGCATTGGAATAAAAAACGGGGATACTCGGGAAGGCCCTTTGTTTAAAAGAACCTGATGCTCTCTTTCTATTGTATGAATCCCGCCTATACCAGAACCGATTATAGAGCCTGCCCTATAGGGATCTATGCCCGCCATATCAATCTTTGCGTCATCTGCGGACATGCAGGCAGCGGCAACAGCAAACTGAGTGAACCTGTCGCTCCTCTTTATATCTTTTGGCGGCATATAAGAGGCGGCATCAAAGTCCCTGATCTCGCCTGCTATTCTTGAGGTAAAGCAGGAGGCATCAAAACTGGATATCTTAGATACCCCTGATCTGCCGGCACATAGGGACTGCCAAAAAAGTTCCTTGCTATTGCCTACTGGCGATACTACACCAAGGCCTGTAATAACTACTCTTTTTTTCATCTATTATTGTGGTAGGATTATTGATTAGCCTTTTGCGGCGACTTTTTCTTCGATATATTTGATAGCATCCGATACCTTGCTCATCTTCTCCGCATCTTCATCCGGTATCTCAATGCCAAACTCTTCTTCAAGAGCCATAACCAATTCTACTGTATCTAAAGAATCCGCTCCCAGATCATCTATAAAAGATGCATCAGGGGTGACTTCTTCGAGCTTAACACCTAACTGCTCCGCGATTATAGCTTTTACCTTTTCATCTGCTGCCATTTCTACTCCTCCTTTTTTATTTTACAATATGTGTTCGCTGTGTCCCTTCTCCGCCTGTGGCGGCTCAGGATAAATTCGCACCCCTTCCTGCTTTCGCAAGAAAGCAGGGGTGCTCATTTACATTACCATGCCGCCATCAACTTTTATAACTTCTCCTGTTATGTAAGAAGCGCTGTCGCTGACAAGAAAAAGGGCCAGGTTTGCTACATCTGAAGGGCTTCCGAGTGAATTTAAGGGTATAAGCTTAAGCATGCCCTCTTTCTGTTCATCTGTAAGCTTATCAGTCATGGAGGTCTTAATAAAACCGGGGGCTATCGCGTTTACATTTATACCCCTTGATGCAAGCTCCTTTGCGCTACTCTTTGTAAGCCCTATGAGGCCTGCCTTGCTTGCGGCATAATTAGCCTGGCCTGCATTTCCCATTATCCCTATTATAGAGGCAATATTAACTACCTTACCGTATCTCTGCTTTATCATTGCCCGGCAGACTGCCTTGGTAAAGTTAAAGGCCCCTTTCAGGTTTACCCTGAGCACAGCATCCCAGTCTTCTTCTTTCATTCGCATTAAAAGCGAATCCCTTGTGATGCCGGCATTGTTGATGAGTATATCAATTTTGCCGAATTTGTCAAGCGTTTTATTGGCCATTTCTTCGCAGGAAGCATAGTCACCAACATCTACTACTGATACCATACACTGCCTGGAAATGGCCTCTATTTCGGCTTTTGCCAGAGAAAGGGCCTCTTCATTAACATCGCATATCGCTATGCTAGCACCTTCTCTAGCCAATGTAAGGGCTATCTCTCTGCCAATACCCCTTGCCCCTCCTGTTACTATAGCAACCCTATCTTTTAATTTCATGGCAATCTATGATTAACATACAATCTACCTATTCGTCAAGTAAAATTTCAAGGATTTTTAAAATTATTTCTGATAGACCTTTTCCCAGTCAATCAGTTTCTGGTCTTTGTCGAAATAGAAATATATCTTTTCACCTTCAAAAAAGGTGGAGGCAGGCGGCTTGTAAACCCATCTTGATTCATTGTCAGCTTTGGCAACAGGTTCTCCACATATCTTTATCAGGTCGCTTCCTGTCAGGCCCATATTTATATCAGAGCTGCTTAAAAGGGCATCTGCCTTCTGATAGTTTATGCCGTCTTTCTTGCCCTGCGCTTCCATACTATCCATGCTGTCAGAAATACCTTTAAGTTTTCTTATTTCACCTGCAGCATATAAAGGTGGGGCATAGTTAAAAGTCAAAATTAAGGCTAATGTAAGTAGCATATAATATCTATATATATTCATTATATATGAATGTTAACATCAAAAATCTGAATTTGCAATAAGAAAAACAGGAAAGAAAGTTTTTGATCTATGCTGCCGTTAAAATAGCATGGTTAAGCGATTGATCTATGTGTAATGTACCGGATTGAGGTTTTAATAGCTCGGCAGGACTGGTAACTATGATGCTCGGGTCATTTCCAAATCCTTCCGGCAGATAAATAATTCTTCCGTTATCATTAATAATAAACCTTACCTTATAAGAGAATTCTCCAGCAGCTTCCAAAGGAATGTTGATGCTAAACCTGAAAGTTACCTCGCCGTTTTCATTTTTTATAGGTTCATGATGCATGTCAAGGGCATGCCAAGAACCCTTACTGTTTATGTCTGTCCAGGCCTGTGCTTCTACCAGTGATGGGTCACCTAAAGCCACGTTTGCTGAAATCGTAAGGCTACTGCCTACTCGGATATTATCAGTATTGACTTTAAGGGGCAATAAACAGGCGGTCTCTCTTACCGCATCTTCTACCTTTTTTGCTTTACGAGCAGGTAAAAACACCTCAAGTACGTATCTTTTGATCATATTTTTTATGTATAAGACTTTTGCATCCTCATAAACTCTTTTACGAAACTCTATCCAGGCATTATCCTTTTTGTCGCTATATCTATAATAAAGATCGGAAACAACTGATAGCGTTTCATATAATTCGAGAGGCGTTATCTTTTCCAAAATAAATCCATTGCCTTGGCCTGTTACAGGGTCGTATTGCCTTACCCACTCATCTCCCCACATCCCTGAAGACATTATAGGAACATTCCCGTTTATGGCCGCACGCATGCCACTTGTGCCGCTCGCCTCTTCCTGATGGCCTGTCTGGTAATTCCTTCTAGGCATCTCGATCCAGCTATCTGTTCCATTAGCAGCAATCTTCATGAGCTCAACATCATTTCCTGATATAAATACAAAACGGCCTTTAAAAGCAGGGTCCTGCATCCATGATATAAACTCCGCTATCCAGCCCTGAAGTTCGCTGTTATTTTCGTTTACTATAATTCCGCCGACGACAACCTGCATGCCAAGGCCTTCGACCTGAATATCCTGCCCATCGACATGGATAACTGTCTCCATCCCTTTGTCCTGGCAAAGGGCTTTTATAATAGGCTTTAACATGGGCAACTGCTGTTTATAATAATCTATCCTTCTTATTGCGCTTACTATAGGCATATCAGGATCGAGCTTAATACCTGCTCTTTCCTCTATTAATTCTATAAATTTGCCTTTATCATTTTTATGTATGTTGAAAAGCTGAAGCGGAGTTAAGCTGTCTGTCTTTTTCTCCGCTATTATTAATTCGTCGCTTTTCCAAAACTTACCCGTACCATTTAATATACCCCTTATCTTGTCTTTAAATTCAGGAAACATATCCATCAATGTGCGCTTGTGAGCATCGCTTACACCATTAACAACATGGGCCAATATCATTGCCGCACGTGAAAAATTAAGATTGCCCTCTTCATCAACAAACACCTTTCTTAAATACGAGTGGAGATTAAGCCTTGAAAACCAGTCTCCCTTGCCATAATATATCTGAAGGCCTGCTGCAATGGGCGTGTGATTCGTAAAAACATATGCTGTATCTGCGAAATACGGGTCATGCATCATCTCTGCCATGGCTATAATCGTATGAGCCTCATTTACCCTTAAAATAGCCGGCTTTATGCCAAGCGCTTCTAAAAGCTTGGGAACAGCCTTGCCTATTAAAACCTGCTGGGAAAACCTGCCTTCATGGCTATCTGTATATAGAATATCATCAACATCCATACAGGCTATCATGAAAACAGGGGTTCCACCCCTGCTTGCAACAAATACGGCCACTTCAAAGTTCTCGTATATATTTGATAGCAAATTATACATTATTACGTCAAATTTTAATTGTCTGCCATCTTTATCAGCCACTATCTTTATCGGTTTTTCCTTGTTTCGCTCAAGCTCAGGATAAGTAAAACGATTAGGGTCAGCAAATATACTATAATCAACAGGATGGTTGAAATCAATTATATCTTCATAATGCACCTTAACTTTTCGTAATCGCTGTCTTTTGTTTTTCGTGTCTGTCTCAGGAACAATCCTGTACTCATACATAGGCGTGGCAATAAAAAGCCTGGCACCAGGAACTTGTGCACTCAAGATAGCTTCTGCATAACCTTCGCCGCTATCGCCCTCCAATATCCCTAAGCCACCCTTGGAGCCCTCAAGTGATTCAGTGCCAAGCTCCGGCATTATAGCCTCCATGGATATATCCACTATAGGTCCACCTAACTCAGCAAGAGCTGCTTTCCATTCGGAATCACTTATATCAGGTACTATATATGGAGCAGGTTTAATATGTGTTTGATTTGCGCCGCTTGAGGATACCTTCATCTCTGATAATGCAGGGATACTTCTTTTAGGTGATACATTACTTGCAATAGGCCTTAGGCAATAGCCCTGTTCGCAATAGCATATTATACATATACAAATAATAAATAGTTTTTTAATCATACTTAGTTTAGGTATGTTGGTGAATATATTTAAAAACCTTTTATAAGTTATATTATATTTTGTTGCTACAGCATTGTCAACTAAAAATCACTCGGATGCAGGCTTTATTTTTCGAGACAGGTATCCTCCTGTAAGGGCATCTATGTTGGCTGTAAGTTCCGCAAGACGAAGCTGTTTAAGGGTTGCCTGCTTTGTCTCCTGTGGCGGGCTTTGCATAAGCTCGCCTTTGAGCCTTAGCCTTTCAAAATAGAGCTTTGTCACTTCATCTAATATATCATTCCTCAGCTGCACCATTAAGCGTGATCTTACATCAATGCTTGTCTGATGATAGCTCCATACAAGTTCACCTAAATCCCAGTTTAACCCTATTCCCCAACCCAATTTCCTCTCCCTAGGCCCTTCAATATAAAAATCAGGGTCATTAGCGCCGCCTCTATCAAGGTCAACGCTTCTGCTGACATCTCTATCAAGATTAAAACTGAATTTCGGTATAAGTGCCTGGTTCTTGGCAGCGCTTCGCATCCACTTTATCTTATCAGGAGATACCTCGGCATATTCAATGGCAGCCTGATGAATCTCGGCTATGCCCGGCTCACTTAAATATAAATTGCTTACCCACTGCCTGCCCATATTATTGATATCATCATTATCAAGAGACATCCTAAATAACCCTTTTTCAGTGGCGGCAAAAATAAACCCTTTATCGAAAGACCCGTTTATCATGTTTATATTAAATGTGGTAAGGCCGATTGAGCGATCCAGCCATATATCATTTTTTTGGTCATATTGGAATATCCCTTTTTGACTGGATATAAACATGCCTTTTTCTTCCGCGATTATAAAATCTATGTCTTTGGTTTTAAGGCCCTCTGAATCCATCTGAGGCCATGCCTGGCTTCCTATCGATGAGAATAAAACACCCTCGTCAGTAGCTATGTAAACCGTACCTCTGATTACGGCGATGGAGTTAAGGCATACAAAGCTCTTCTCTGGCTCAACATCATTGTCCGCATATTCAGCTTCTTCTGTCTCCTCTTCATATTTTATAAGGTTATATACCTTGTCCCAATGGCCATTACTTGCTTTTTGATAATAAACACCGTCATCAGCGCATACATAATAAAACCCTTCTCCCGCGGCAAGGGACCTGATACTCTTATTCATAAAATAATCTTCCGAAGACCAGTGTTTTCCGGAGTCAGTGCTCTTAAAAAGCCCTCTTTCGGTACCTATAAAAATAATGTCTCCATCAGAAGACGCGGCAACGCACCTTATATTTCTCTGCATATCATCCCTGCCCCTAAACAGCCTTTTCCATGACTTGCCGCTATCAAAGCTCCCATATAATCCGTCTGATGTGGCGGCATATATTATTGACAGGTCTTTCGGATTATATGATATAAAATTTATCCCTCTTCTTTCTCCTGTCAGCATAAAGGCCCTTATCCAGCTATTGCCCGCGTCAGTGCTTTTATAGACACACCTTTGGCCTCCCGCGAAAATGATTTCAGGCCTTTCTTTGATTATGCAGACCGACTCAATCTTGACTTCATCTATTCCATAATCAGATTTTTGCCATATCATACCGCTGTCTGCATATACCTTTATCGAGAATAACATTATGAGCCCGAATACAAATAAAGCGAACACCCATTTTTTAAATTTCATAACTATCGGGTGAATAATCTCTCCGCTCTTTACCTTTCCCTTTACCTTCACTTTCACCTTCACCTTCACCTTTACCTTTTTACCACGCGCCATTTCCCCTCTCCTTTCTTTTATCCCACCGCGGTTAAAATCCAATACTATGCTTATATCAATAATTTGATGATTTGTCAACAAAATTTTGTGAAAACCCAAATTAACCAGACACATTTTGATTTAACATCAAATTTATATTGACAAAAACCTTTGATTTTGCTATATTCACATCATTATGGATATCTCACAAAAGATACGCTCACTTCGCAAGGAAAAGAAACTCACCTTAAGGCAATTATCTCAAGCCAGCGGCGTTGCCCTTGCCACATTAAGCAGGATAGAGACAGGTAGGATGTTAGGCACAATAGAATCTCACAAGTCTATAGCATCTGCCCTTGGCAAAACGCTCTCACAGCTTTACAGCGACATAGAAAAGCAAGAAAAACCAGTTGAACATCAATCCCTTAAAAACCGGACAGACCTGTTTCTTCATAATGACAAGGCCTCCTACTATATGCTTACCAACAATATGCTCTCAAAAAAGATGATGCCTGTAATATTAAAGATAGCCCCCGGGGGCAAGACTACCCCTGAGCAATCCACTATTGAAACAGAAAAATTCATATACGTATTAAAAGGTCAGGTAGGTGTGATAATCGCCGATGAGGATCATGCGTTAAAAAAAGGAGAAACGCTATACTTTAACGGCAACGCGTCCCATTACATTAAAAATACCGGGAAAGAAGAAGCGCATGCTATATGCGTGATAACCCCGCCGGCACTATAGGAGGCCCTGTTATGAAGAAAAAGATACTGATATGCGATGATGAAATAGGCGTACGCGAATCGCTTAAGCTCATACTATCTGATAAATATGATATCTTATTCGCGGAAGACGGTAAAAAAGCTATTGATGAAATCAAACGGAATCCTGACTTAAAAGGAATACTCTTAGATATAAAAATGCCCGCGCTAAATGGGTTTGAATTACTGAAATACCTTAAAAGACACAATGAAAATATGCCTGTCGTAGTGGTTACAGGGTATCAAAGCGTTGAAACCGCGGCCGAGTCTCTAAAAATCGGCGCTGCTAATTATATAACAAAGCCTTTCCGTTCAGAAACAGTAATAGAAACACTGGAACAGGCGATATCTTAAACCCTGGCTGATCCCATATGTCCGCTTATTATGCCACTTCTCTTCTTACGGCGATAACATCTCTAAGCCTGGGAATTTTTGTATTTTTAAAAAATCCTAAAAATAAACTCCATCGTTCGCTTTTCCGTTTAAACATGGTTGTATGCATATGGAGCTTTTTCCTTTTTCTCCACTATGCCTCCAGGACATACTCTCAGGCCATGCTGTCATTATATATCCTGCATAGCGCGGTAATATTAATACCCGCATGCTATATACACCTTGTATCTGATTTGCTTAATCTCAAAAAAACAATACAGATAAAGGTATCATACCTTATCTGCATGATGTTTCTGCCATTGGTCTATACAACTTACTTTATTGCCGGGATTGAACCTAAATTAATTTTCAGGTTTTACGCGACAGCAGGGCCGTTGTACATATTATGGATAATCACTTACACCACGATAGCAGGATATGGCGTATTCCTGCTTGTTAAACATTATCGCAATTCATCCATTATTAAAAAAATACAAATACGTTATGTCCTGTGCGCGTCTTTCATAGGTTTTATAGGAGGCGCTACCATATATCCTCTGTTTTATGATATACCTATACCTCCTTTTGGCGAACACATTATATTTCTATACCCTGTAATATTTTCTATAGCAGTGCTCAAGCATGACGCGCTCGAGCTCAATATAGTGGTAAAAAGAACTATCGTCTATTCGGTGTCAATAGCGCTTATCACTCTTACATATCTCGTCATAGTCCTGCTTTTGGAAAGATTCTTACGAGACATTATGGGATACCAGTCTTTAGGCGTTACTGTGGCCGCGGCTGTTATAATAGCGTTGATATTCAGCCCCTTAAAAAACAGGGTGGAGGTAGTTATAGAGAGGTTTTATATACGAAACGCGTACCAGAGAATGCAGAAAGAACTTATAGAGTCTGATAAAAGTAAAGCGCTTGCCCAGCTCGCCGCGGGCCTTGCGCATGAAATCAGAAATCCCTTAACAGCCATAAAAACATTCTGTGAATACCTTCCCAAAAAGTACAATGACAAGGCCTTTAGAGATGATTTTTCACGGATCGTAAACAATGAAACAGAAAAGATAAACTCTCTTATAGGGCGTTTACTTGAGTTTTCAAGGCCCGCTTCATTAAAAATCGCTCCCTGCGACGTACATGAAGCATTGGATTATACCCTAAACCTTTTGTCCGCAGAAACACTGAAATTTAAAATAAACATAATAAAACATTACGATAAAGAAAATCATACTATATCTGCTGATTCAGTAAAACTGAAGCATGTATTCTTTAATCTTATCAAAAACAGCATAGAAGCGCTTAGTGGAGGCGGGAATATCACAGTCTCAACAAGGTCTGCTCAGGATAGATTTAATATAGATATAACAGATAATGGCTGCGGCATAAAAGAAAAAAACTTAGGCAGGATATTCGAACCGTTCTTTTCTTTGAAAGAGCAGGGGACAGGACTCGGGTTATCAGTAGTCCAAAGCATAATATCTGAGCATAATGGCGCCATTTGGGCTAAAAGCGCTCCTGGCCTTGGCACAACATTCACAATATCACTTCCCATGACTAATTAATCTTTGCGCATCCCGCATTTTCTGCAGGACTTATCATCCATGTTGTTTTTATTTTTGCAATTATTACAAATCCACCCGGATTCAACAGGCGTTTGTACACGCTCAAACCTGGGGCTGTTGCAGCTATGGCATTCATTAATTATTATACTGTTTTCAACACCGCATTTTCTACAGATCCACAGGTTTGGCGCTGAAGGCTGGCCAAGCTTTTTCATATAAATCTTTTTAATGGCCCTTTTAAAATACGCGAACAGTATTACCCCTATAGCAAATGGTATCAATATGATAAATATAACATTTCCAGTCATATAATACGCATACAGGCATAAAGCTGCCGCTATTATACCAACACATAATTTCGCCGCCAAGTCTTCTATCTTGTAGGGTAAAAGCCCACCACCGCCTATCTCAAGCACCAATAAAAACATAAGGGCAAATCCTGCCAGGGTCCCTATAAGAATAAGCCAGGTCTTGTTAGTAGGCGCGCCCTGCCTGAACGCTGCTTCATTAGAGTCTTGCTGTGAATTATAAAAACCTGTCTGGGGGTAAACGTCAGAGGGCATTACGATATGGCTTATTGCCATAATGAATAGAATTGATAAAAATATTAAGGGGTATTTCATATGATTTTAGAAAAATGAGAAAAATAGGGACAGCGATCATTTTCTTTAGTGTTCCCGTTTAGGAAAATGGCCGCTGTCCCTATTTTTGTTTTAATTATGCCTGGCCTTCTTCTTCAGGCACATCTGCAAAAGGCCTGTTTTCATCAGAA
>CAZBNF010000030.1:0-1593 GCA_964493115.1 uncultured Planctomycetia bacterium
AGCAGGGTAAGATGGGTGATAGCGGTGCCTGAAAATTCCAGGATACGTTCGATTAAGGGACTCAATGGAAAGCGGATCGCGACAGAGTTGGTGGGTGTTACTAAAGCGTTTTTAAAAAAGAAAAAGATAAAAGCAGAAGTTGAATTTAGCTGGGGCGCCACAGAGGTAAAGGTTGCGGCGGGCCTGGTAGATGCCATAGTGGAGATAACTGAGACAGGCTCAAGCCTGAGGGCAAACAAGCTACGCATAATAGACACGGTATGTTATTCCACGACACAGCTGATTGCGAATAAAAAGGCATGGCAGAGTGAATGGAAACGATCAAAGATAGAGTCTCTGGCCATGCTGCTTAAGGGCGCTATACTTGCTGAAAGCAAGGTGGGGCTTAAGATGAATGTCAGGCAGAAGGATTTGAAGAAGGTCCTTTCTATTTTGCCTGCTATGAAAAGGCCTACGATATCCAATCTGACAGATAAAGAATGGTTTGATATAGACACCATTATTGACGAGGAAGCGGTAAAGAGGTTGATACCAGCGCTTAAAAGAGCTGGCGCTCAGGGTATTATAGAATATCCGCTTAATAAAGCGATCTATTGAAAGGAGTTGCAACACATGCCGTGCGGAAAGAAAAAAAAGCGCAAAAAGATGTCGAAACATAAGAGGAAAAAACGCCTCCGAAAAATGCGCCATAAGAAAAAACTGTCATAAATCATAAAAATTCAATTTATTAAAATGCCTTTTATCAGAGCTGCTACATTTTTATCAGTCCTGCCTATAGTGTTTTTTTTGCCTGTTTTGGCCGTAGATACAGGGTGTTGCAGGAAAGAAGCCCGCTTAGGATATGAATACACTGATGCCATGAGGCTTAAATCTCAGGAGCTTACTAATTATTTGATGGGCGTTATATTAGAAAATCAAAAACAGAATGCAGGGGCATAATGTGAAAAGGCCTGATAAAAATATATTGGAAAAAGAAGCAAAGCAGATTAGGAGAGATATCCTGATAATGCTTTCAAAGGCAGGCAGCGGGCACACAGGCAGCTCATTATCATGCGTAGATATTATACTATCGCTATACAGGTATAAATTAAGATATAATATCGATGATATCAGCTGGGATGGAAGAGACAGGTTTATCCTTTCCAAGGGCCATGGCTGTCCTGCTCTTTATGCTATTCTTTCCTATTGCGGGTTTTTCCCAAAAGAAAAACTTATGACGCTAAGACAGCTTGGATCGTCTTTACAGGGCCATCCGCAGCTTGGTCTTGCCGGGCTTGAAGCATCAACAGGGTCTCTTGGCCAGGGCCTGTCTATAGCAAATGGCATGGCCATTTCCGCCAAGCTTGATAAAAGGCAAAACAGGGTGTATTGTCTTTTAGGAGACGGTGAAATAAATGAAGGGCAGGTATGGGAGGCAGCAATGACCTCTTCGCATTATAAACTGGATAATTTATGCGCTATAATAGATTATAACAAGCTGCAGATAGATGGCTTGCTATGTGATGTAAAAGATATGCTTTCCCTTGAGAGTAAATGGGATGCCTTTGGGTGGCATTCGATAGCAGTTGATGGGCATGATTTTGATCAGATAAT
>CAZBNF010000030.1:1693-4968 GCA_964493115.1 uncultured Planctomycetia bacterium
TTGGGTGGCATTCGATAGCAGTTGATGGGCATGATTTTGATCAGATAATAAACGCGCTCGATAAAGCGGAAACCGTAAAAGGTAAGCCGACTATGATAGTGGCGCATACAATAAAGGGTAAGGGTGTTTCTTTTATCGAGAACAGGGCAGAGTGGCATGGCATAGCGCCGAAACCGGCGGAGCTTGAAAGAGCGCTACAAGAATTAGAATAGAGATGTTATGCAAAGCGTCTGTAAAATTAAAATAAGGAGCGGATAATGTTATTGCACAAGAGAATGAAGATATTTTTCTTAGATCACTGGGTTAAAATCGCTATTATAACAGCAGTTGTCATGCTGGTCGGAGCGGCTATATACGGGCTAAGTACACTCGAGTCATTTTACAGGCATATGACACTTGCTACATTGCCTTTACAGATTCTGATAGTGGCTGTTAACGCAATGATATTCGTTTACATGTATATGACGGTATTTAGAGGCGGGTTCGCTAAGCTTGATAAGGGTTTAGTAAAAGGAGAAAAGATTGCCGTCAACTTTAAAGATGTTATAGGGATAGATGAGGCTAAAGAAGAGTGCTGGGAGGTTGTTGAGCTTATAAAAGATAGGACAAAGCTCCAGAAGATAGGAGGAAAGATTGTAAGAGGTATACTTATGTTGGGCCCTCCGGGTTGCGGCAAGACTTATCTTGCCAAGGCGATAGCAACAGAGGCAGGGATACCTTTTATATCGATGTCGGCAAGTGAATTTACGGAAATATTTGTAGGTGTCGGCGCGAGCAGGATGAGGAAGCTTTTTAAAAAGGCCCGCCGCCTGGCTGAAGCGCATGGCGGATGTATAATCTTTATAGATGAGCTGGATGCTATTGCGCGCAAAAGGTCTTTCAGCTATCTTGGCGGAGGCATGGAGACAAATACCACGCAAAACCAGCTTCTCGTTGAGATGGATGGGCTTAAGGAAGACCAGGGCAATATCGTTATTATAGGGGCTACAAACGCCCCTGAGGAGGAGCTGGACGAGGCGCTGAAAAGGCCGGGCAGGTTTGACAGGAAGATCTATATCGACAGGCCGAATTTAGAAGGAAGAGAGGCGGTATTTAAATTTTATCTAAGCAAGATAAGATATGATGAGTCTGTAGATGTATCCAAGCTTGCCAAAAGAGCCGTTTATAAAAGCCCTGCGGATATCATGAATATTGTTAAGGAATCCGCTCTTATAGCTACAAGAAACAAAAAAGACATAGTGACCTTAAAAGAGATAAGCGAGGCAATGGACAGGATAGACTGGGGCGTTAAATATCGCAAGTTTATGACTCCTGGTGAAAAGCAGATGACAGCATATCACGAGGCAGGCCATGGTGTTGTAATTTATCTTACTCACCCTGCTGATGATGTCTTTAAGATATCTATTATATCCCGTAAGGGGTATTTAGGCGCTGTACTTCATCATCCCAAAGAGGAACTCCACATGCACAACAAGCAGGCCTTGTTGGCGGACATAAGGACAAGCCTTGCAGGATATGTTGCGGAGAAGATAAAATATGGTACTACATCAGATGGAGTGAGCTCAGATTTTAAAAAGGCTATGTTTAAAGCGCATCAAATGGTCTGGGCCTTTGGCATGGGGGAAGCGGGCCTTGTAGGCGATTATACTATATATGGTCCTGAGGGTTCTCCTATATCAGCGTCACAGTTAGCAGAATCTACAAAGGAAAAATTAAACGCAGACACCCAGAATATTATTCACAAGTGCCTGCTTGAAACAGAAGACCTGCTTAAAAAAGAGTGGGTTATCGTAGAGCACCTGGTAAAAGAGCTTCTTGAAAAAGAAGAGCTTGAATATGACGAAGTAGACAAGATATTTAAAGAATATGGTAAATCATCAATCAAGGTCAATGAAGTTTAGCGGCGTTATATGGTTTTTGCTGTTTTTGTTTCTTTCTATTATAAACATTTCCTGCGCCCCTACCTATCCAAAGGAGAAAATAGTAGAAGGGGTCAAGGCTCTTTGCGAAAAAGAATATAATGTTAAGGTAGAGGTAGTAATAGAAGGCTCCACAATGGGCGTGCGCATGCCTATAGAGGGATTATTTGATGCGGATACCTTTCAGATAAACACCAAGTCATTTGATAAGATAACAGGTGTAATGTTAAGCGCCTCGCGCGTTGCCTTAAGCAGTGATAAGTCAATAGATTTCTATACTGTTATAGCGCACGACCAAAAGGTGCCAGGCGCTGAAGTTGTAATGACTCGCTACGTTCATGACCTGAGGAGATTTTTTTTAGGTGATATATCACGCGGCGAATTCACAAAGCGCATGGTATTTGATGTAAGGTTTAACCCGCAGGGGATAATAGATACATGGCTTGGAAGTTTTACACTTAAGCAGTATTCGCTTGCGGATTTTATGATTGCGCAGATACAGCGCAGGATTACGGATGAGTTCAGAGAAAACAATGATTTAGTGGGAAAATTTAAAGTTGTATCCTGCGAGGGCGCTTTTGACAATGAAACTTTAAGTTTTGTAGTTGATATAAGCAGGGAAGGCCTTCCGATGAGCGAACTTATACACGGTAAAAGCTGGCGTGACAAGGTGCTGGAACTCTGCATGCAAAAAATTGCCTATGCTGCCTATATATATAGTTTTGAAGAGGCGGCAAATATGCAGGTGATAAATAAATTTGATGATAATCAGATAAAAATCTCTAAAGATGAAATCAACCGATGGAGAAAAAGGAGAATCAGAATTGATTAGCGCAGATAAATCTCTTTGGAAAGCCACAAGGGATGGTTATGGGCATGGTCTAGTCAAGCTGGGGGAAAAGAATAAAAATATAGTTGTATTAAGCGCTGATCTTACGGAATCAACAAGGGCAAACTGGTTCAGGGACAGGTTTCCGGAAAGATTTTTTTCTTTTGGCGTAGCGGAACAGGATATGATGAGTACTGCAGCCGGGTTTGCTCTTTCAGGGAAAGTGCCTTTTTGCTGCAGCTTTGGTGTATTTGCTTCAGGCAGGGCATGGGAGCAGTTAAGGGTGTCAGCAGCGTATATGAATCTGAATATAAATATTGGCGGTACTCATGGAGGAGTAACGGTTGGGCCTGATGGGGCCACACACCAGGCATTAGAAGAGATAGCCCTGATGAGGCTTCTCCCTAATATGAGTGTCATTGTGCCATGCGACGCAATAGAGGCGGAAAAGGCGACGATAGCAGCGGCCGACATGAAAGGGCCTGTCTATCTTCGCTTAGGAAGAGAGAATGTCCCGCCCATAACAG
>CAZBNF010000030.1:5068-8790 GCA_964493115.1 uncultured Planctomycetia bacterium
AAAGGGCCTGTCTATCTTCGCTTAGGAAGAGAGAATGTCCCGCCCATAACAGATGAAAAGAAAGCGTTTACCCCCGGGAAGGCGCACATTATAAAACAAGGCAAAGACCTTACCGTAATAGCGTGCGGGATCATGGTTTACCACGCAATATTGGCAGCAGAAATGCTGGAAAAAGCAGGTGTATCTGCCGGGGTAATAAACCTCCACACAATAAAACCCATAGACATAGAAGCTATTGTAGGCCAGGCCCGCAGGACAGGTGCTATTGTTACCGCGGAAGAACATCTGACTGCAGGAGGCATGGGAAGTGCCGTATCAGAGGTCCTGTCACAGAATCTGCCCGTGCCCGTAGAGATGGTTGGTGTAAAGGATCGTTTTGGAGAGTCAGGCTCTCCCTGGGAACTTATGAAAAAACTCCATCTTATGCCGGAAGATATTGTGGAAGCAGCTAAGAGAGTTATTAATAGAAAATAGATGAAATCCATCACATTAGATGCGCCAGCCAAGATAAACCTCTATCTGGATGTTATAAGTAAGCGTAAAGATTCCTACCATAACATAGCAACAATATTCTGCAAGATCAAGTTGTCTGACCGCATTACAATATCTGCGAGGGATAAAGGCATATCTGTTTCCTGTAATCACCCGGACCTTTCAAGCCCACGAAAAAACTTGGCGTATAAGGCAGCAATACTTATGAAAAAGAGGTTTCAGCTGGGTACAGGCCTGGACATAGCCATTAAAAAAAATATACCAGTAGCAGCAGGTTTAGGCGGAGGAAGTTCTGATGCAGCGTCTGTTATTATTGCTATGAACAAACTTTTTAACCTTAATGCGACACAAAATCAGCTTATGGACGTAGGCAAATGCATAGGGGCAGATGTAGGTTTTTTTATATCAGGCTATGATTCAGCCATAGGCAGGGGCGTAGGTAACCGCCTGAGCGAGATCAAAATAGCACCAAAATTTCATATTCTGTTACTTGTGCCGAAAATCAGTATTTATACTAAATGTATATATAGGCAGTTGAGTTTGCGCTTGACAAAACCCACCGTGGATGTTAATATGTTAGCCCGCATTTTGATGCGCAGGAATTTACCGGATAAATTAGCATATTCTCTTTATAATAGATTAGAAGACGTAGTTTTACCTCTTTACCCTATTGTCAAAGAAGGCAAACAGGCCCTGCTTGATTTTACTGATAAAGCGTTGTTATCGGGCAGCGGGCCCTCCATTTTTGGAATTTTTCGAACAAGAAAGGAGGCAGAACTGGCAAAGGCAGAACTAAGGCGCGACAATAGATGGAGGCTCTTTTTAACCCAGAACGCGTAATACCAGCTTAAATTTGAAAAGGAGTGCTTAAGAGATGGAGATAACAGAAGTCAGGATATTTTCCCGGGAATCAGATGACAAAAAGTTAAAGGCATTTGCTACCATAACATTCGATGACTGTTTTGTCGTAAGAAACATAAAGATAATAGAGGGCACTAAAGGCCTTTTTGTCGCCATGCCTTCACGCAAGATCAAGGATCCCTGCCCGAAATGCAATTTTAAAAACCCGGCAAGGAGTAAGTTTTGCGGGCAATGCGCATCACCCATGCCGCCATCAAAACCAATGGTTGAGGATCATGAGGATAGAAGCCAGCGGCAGTCAGAGCACAGGGATATAGCGCACCCGATTACAGCAGAATGCAGAGACAAAATACAAAAGAAGGTTTTAGAGGCCTATAAATCAGATAAGCCGGAGCGGCCGAGTACTACTTCCGCCAAGCCTTCGGTTAAGCCTATCCCGGGGACAGAGCCTTTTGACGCAGGCGATCTTGATCTCGGCTGATAACTTAAATGATGGCGGATTGTGTAATGGTAGCACAACGGTTTTTGGAGCCGTTTGTGGTGGTTCGAATCCACCTCCGCCAGCCACCGCTGCTTCGCTTTGCGAAGCAAAGCGACGGTGGCAAGCCATTATATAACATTAAGACCGTTTCTTGAGGACAATATACTATGAATAAATGTTCATTTTGCGGCAGGAATAAATCCGGAGTAAAAAAGCTTTTTAGCGGCCCGGGCGTATATATATGTGATAATTGCATAAGATTATGCAACCAGATCCTTACGCGCGATGAGCACAAGAGCGCAAAGCCTGAGGCGCCATTTCTTACAATGAAAGACCTGCCGAGGCCTGTTGAGATTAAGAAGAAACTTGATAAATATGTCATTGGCCAGGACAGGGCTAAAAAACAGCTTTCAGTTGCTGTCTATAATCATTATAAGCGGCTGATGAGCCCGGCTATAGCTTCAGAAGATAACAATGATGTTGAAATAGAAAAGTCAAACATACTTCTCATAGGGCCCACAGGAAGCGGCAAGACACTTTTGGCTCAGACATTGGCAAAGATGCTCAATGTCCCGTTTGCCATATGTGATGCAACACCATTAACAGAAGCCGGTTATGTAGGCGAAGACGTTGAAAATATATTACTTAGGCTCTTGCAGAATTGCGACTATGACGTAAACCGTGCGCAATCAGGCATTGTTTATATTGACGAGATAGATAAGATAGGAAAGACACATGATAATGTATCCATAACAAGAGATGTATCCGGTGAAGGGGTCCAGCAGGCGTTGCTTAAGATCATAGAAGGCACGGAGGCAAACGTGCCGCCTCAGGGGGGGCGAAAACACCCACAGCAGGAGTATATAAAGCTTCATACAAAAAATATCCTTTTTATATGCGGCGGGACATTCAATAATCTTGAACAGATTATTCAAAGAAGGTTAGGAAGCAAAGAAATAGGTTTTCGGGTTAACAGAAAAAATCAAATAAGCCCCGACAAACTCGGCAAGCTTTTAGAGGCTGTTGAGACAGAGGACCTTCTTAAGTTTGGAATGATACCGGAATTTATCGGTAGGCTTTCAGTTATTTCAACACTCAATCCTTTGGATGAAAAAGATCTTATCAATATCCTTACTCAGCCTAAAAATGCCCTGGTGAAACAGTACGCTAAATTTTTTGAAATGGAGGACATTAAACTTTCATTTACAGAAAGCGCTTTAACAGCAGTCGCAAAAAGTGCAATCAAGAAAAATACAGGCGCAAGGGCGCTTCGTGCGATACTGGAAAAAGCTATGCTTGAGATAATGTATGAACTTCCGTCAGAGCATAATATCGCCGAATGTATTATAACAGAAGAGGTTATTTCCGGAGAAAAGCGGCCTGAAATAATAAAATCCATAAAAGGCAAGAAGGTAGCATGAAACGCGTAGCAGCTATAATATTAGCCGCGGGAAAAGGCACCCGCATGAAATCAGGTACGCCTAAAGCGCTGTGTGAAATTGCAGGCAAGAAGATGGCGGAGTTTTCACTGGAGGCAGTACATAAAGCAGGCATAGAAAAGATAGTTCTTGTAGGCGGATACAAGATAGGTATGTTAAAGAGATTTTTGTCAGGGCATAGGATAGATATCATCGAGCAAAAACGACTTTTAGGTTCAGCGGATGCTGTTAAGCAGGCGTCAGCTTTTTTTAAGGGTTTTCGAGGAACTGTGGTTGTCCTTTATGTGGATACCCCATTAATAAAGGCCTCTACAATAAAGCAGATGCTCCAAAGGCATTTGGCCGGTGGCGCTGATTTAACATTGCTCTCAGCTGTTTTGGATGACGCAAAAGAATACGGGAGAGTGATGCGTGATGAAAAAGGCGATGTCTGCGAAATAGTAGAGCAT
>CAZBNF010000030.1:8890-14196 GCA_964493115.1 uncultured Planctomycetia bacterium
ATGGCAAAGACAAACGGCATAGTTGTATTTTCAGGTAACACGAATTCAAAGCTTGCCCAGGATATATGCAAGCACCTAAAAATTAAACCTGGCAATGCCCTTGTTTCGGAATTCAGCGAAGGAGAGATCAAAGTACAGATAAAAGATAATGTAAGGGGCAAGGATGTATTTGTTGTCCAGCCCACGTCACCTCCTGTAAACAAGAGCGTTGTAGAGCTTTTAATCCTGATAGATGCCTTAAAGCGGGCATCCGCAAGGCGTATTACCGCAGTAATACCTTATTTTGGTTACGCAAGACAAGACAGGAAAGACCAGCCCCGGGTACCTATAACAGCAAAATTAATGGCTAACATTATAACAACAGCAGGGGCGAACAGGGTATTGACTGTAGATCTTCACGCAGGCCAGATTCAGGGATTTTTTGATATTAACTTAGACCATTTGTTTGCGGTAAATGTTTTTGTGGATTATTTCAAAAAGAAAAAACTTAAAGATCTCGTAATGGTGTCTCCTGATGTAGGTGGTATTAAAATGGCGCGGGCATATGCTAAAAGGATGCACGCGGGCCTTGCCATAGTTGATAAGCGCAGGCGCAGCGATACAGACGCGGAAGTAATGCATATACTCGGAGACGTAAAAGGCAAGAATGTTGTTATAGTAGATGATATCGTTGCCACCGCGGGTTCTTTACAGGAGGCTGTATGCGCCTTGAAGAAAAAAGGTGCCAGACAGATATACGCGGCCATTACACATCCTTTGCTTTGTGGCCCGGCAATTGAACGACTGAAAAATGTCAGCATTAAAGAGCTTGTTGTAACAGATACTATACCGATCCCCAAGGAAAAAAATCTTGCGCAGATAAAAGTACTTTCAGTGGCACCGCTTCTGGCAGATGCCATAAGCAGGATACACAATGAGCAGTCTATAAGCATATTGTTTAAAAGCCCCTTAAAAAAAAAGGATAAGGCTAATCTTACCGATAATGATGAATATTTTAAGCTGGGATAAAAAAGGGAGAAAGTTTAAATGGAAAAAATTACACTAAAGGCAAATATAAGAGAAGCGTTTGGCAAGGAAGCGGGCAATAGGTTAAGAAAAGCCGGTGTTGTTCCTTCAGTTGTGTATAAAAAGGCGGAGAAGACCATATCCATTGCGGTAAATAAAAAAGACTTGTTCTCCGTTCTTCACACTTCAGCCGGAGAAAATGTTATTATTGCCCTGGAAATTTTCTCTCAGGAAAAATCTAAAACGCCTGATATGGAAAAGACGGTAATTATAAAAGAAGTTCAGTATCACCCCATTAAAGGAGAGATACTCCATCTTGACTTTCAGGAGATATCTCTTACAGAAAAGATTACGGTTGAAATACCTATTGAGACAAAGGGCGAGCCCATAGGCGTTAAATCAGACGGCGGGATATTGGATCATCCTATCAAGGAATTAAACATAGAGTGTCTCCCTACCGATATACCGGAAAAGATATATGTCAATGTGGAAAATCTGAAGATAGGAGATGCTATAAGGGTCAAGGATCTTGATATACCTTCCAATATAACTGTTTTAGATGATCCTGAGCAGACGGTTGCGTCTGTTGTCCCTCCTGAGGCCGAGAAAGTGGTATCAGAGGAGGAGGCTTTAACAGAGGCCGCAACAGAGCCTGAGGTAATAAAACAGAAGAAGCCTGAAGATGCCGCTGAGGCCGAAGAAAAGAAATAACGCGTAGAAAAGGTTCTATGAAGCTGATAGCAGGTTTGGGTAACCCGGGGTCAAAATACGCGGGCACCAGACATAATATAGGTTTTCGTGTAACGGATAGGATTGCAAGTAAACACAACGAGCAATTTAAAAAAAGATTATTTTCTAACGCCAGGGAATGCGGATTAGAGATATCAGGCCGCGGCGTGCTGCTCCTTCAGCCGCTTTCTTTTATGAATCTTTCAGGAAATGTTGTTCTTAAATATGCCAAGAAGCTTAAAATAGAATCGGAGGGCATATTAGTTGTCTACGACGATATAGACCTCCCATTAGGCACTTTTAAGATAAGGTTAAAGGGGTCATCAGGAGGCCATAATGGCATGGCCTCGATTATACAGAGTTTCAGGACAGATGCCATACCAAGGCTTAGAGTAGGCATAAACACAGGTTATAAGCCTGCTGATCTTTCAGAATATGTATTGTCCAATTTCAAAGAGAGTGAATTAGCCCAGGCGGAACAGGCCGTAGAACAGGCTGCCTCAGAGTGCGAGCGCTGGGTTTTAGGCAAAAGCTAAACAAAAAACAGGAGGAAGAGTTGAAGATATACGAAATATTATTTTTGATCAGGCCTAACTTGGAGAAAGAAGAACTAGGCAATCAATACAAAAGCATTGAGAATATCATAAGTAAATACGCGGGAACCATTGAAAGCGTACAGGACCTTGGTAAAAGGCCTCTTGCTTATCAAATAAAAAAGCATAAAGAGGGTATATATTATCTTATGAATATCAAGATGGACCCGCAGAATTTGAAAGGCCTTGAAGATGAACTTAAATTAAGCGAGCCTATTTTAAGGATGGCTTTTATGAAGCTTGATGAAAAAACACTGGCCGCAAAACTCGCAGCTAAATAAGGGAGTTCGATATGGCCAATTTCAACAAAGTATTATTTATGGGCAACTTAACACGTGATCCAGAATTGCGCTATCTGCCTAACGGGACGGCAGTCACTACTTTTACCGTAGCCTCAAACAGGGTTTATAAACTTCCGTCAGGGGAAAAGAAGGAAGAGGCCACATTCATGCGGGTGGTTGTCTGGGCGAAGAGGGCAGAGACATGCGCTGAATATTTAGTCAAGGGTTCCTCTGTTTTTGTTGAGGGGAGGCTTCAGTCCAGAACCTGGCAGGGACAGGATGGCCAAAAGCGCAGCACAACAGAGATTGTCGCGGACAACGTGCAATTTTTAGGCAGGTCAAAAAAAGAAGCGCAATCTTATCCCGCGGGCAGAAGAACAGAGTCCCAGGAGCCTTTAGATACGGCCCCTGATATAGACCCAGATGTAAAAGCAGTTTCGCAGGACGAAGAAGACGTGCCGTTCTAAATTTTCAAAACCGAATATAAAAGGAGAAAAATATGCCAAGGAGAACACCATCTAGATTGACAAAGACAAGAAGTAACATTAAGCGTAATAAGTCGAGCGCGTTTCGCAGATTTCCCCGGGGCTGCCGTTTATGCAAAGATAAAATAACATGCATAGATTATAAAGATACAGCATTACTTGGAAAATTTATTACAGAGCAGGGCAAGATAATAACAGGGCGTATATCTGGAAACTGCGCTTCCCATCAAAGGCAGGTTGCGCGCGCTATAAGACAAGCCCGCATTATGGCTCTTATGCCTTTTGTCGGAGAATAATATAATATTGGAGGATTTATAATGGAAGTTATATTAAAAGAAGATGTAAAATCAATAGGCTGTGCCGGAGACAAGGTAAACGTTAAGCCCGGTTACGCGAGAAACTACCTTATCCCCAAGGGCATTGCTCTTGAAGTCACTTCCGGGAACATAAAGATTATAGAGGCGCAGAAAAATAAGAAATTAGAGAAAGAGCAGGAACTAAAGGCCAACGCTGAAAAAATTGCCCAGCAATTGGCAGCGATATCGTGCACTATAGCTGTAAATGCGGGTGAGGATGATAAGATTTTTGGTGCTGTTACCAACGCGGATGTAGCGGCAGCGCTAAGCGCAGAAGGCGTTTTAATCGACAAGAAAGACGTTGTATTTGAAGAAGATATATCTAAGCTGGGGATATATTATTGCAAGGTGAAACTTCACCCGCAAGTTGCCCAACGCGTAAAACTATGGGTTGTAAAAAAATAGGTATGGCAAAAGACAAATCAATAGAGAGGTTGCCCCCTCAAAGTGAAGATGCGGAAATGGCGGTTCTTGGTTCAATGCTTCTGGAAGAGGATGCCATATCGCAGGCAATAGAATTACTTGATGAGAATTCTTTTTATAAAGATTCGCATAAGAAGATATTCAGCGTCATTGTAAGTATTTACAGTGATAACAAGCCGGTAGACCTTGTCACCACCACGGAGCTTTTAAAAAAGAGAAAAGTACTTGATGAAGTTGGAGGTGCTTCTTATATAGCCTCTCTTACTCAGGTCGTGCCAACAGCGGCAAATGTAAGCCATTATGCGCGCATAGTGCGCGAAAAATATATTATGCGCTCACTTATAACTACGGGCACCAGGATAGTTACAGAGGCATACGCGCAAGAGGCAAACATAGAGGAATTGCTTGATAGGGCAGAAAGGCTTATATTTGATATAACAAGCCAGAAGTCTGAGTCATCATCTGTACCAATAAAGGAAATAGTAAAAGACAGCATAGAGAAAATAGACAGCCTGTACCAGAGGAAAGAAAATATTACAGGCATAGCCACAGGGTTTCATGAATTCGATATAATGACAGCAGGCCTTCAGCCATCAGATCTGATAGTGATAGCAGGCAGGCCCTCCATGGGTAAGAGTGCCCTTGCTGCCTGCATAGCAGAACATGCCGGCATTATAGAGAAGATACCAACGGTAATATTCAGCCTTGAAATGGCGAAAGAACAACTTGTGCAGAGGATGCTTTGTTCTTACGCGAAAGTGGATTTTCACAAAGTAAGAACAGGTTTTCTTTCACAAAGCGACTGGCCAAAACTTACAGATGCCGCGGGTAAACTTGCCGAATCACCTATTTTTATAGATGACTCACCTTCCATATCGGCCCTGGAGTTAAGAGCCAAAGCAAGACGGCTAAAAAGCCAATATAATATAGGCCTTGTTATTGTTGATTATCTTCAGCTTATGAGAAGCACAAAAGGTATGGATAACCGCCAACAGGAGATATCCGAGATATCCCGTTCTTTAAAAGCGCTTGGCCGTGAGATAAGTGCTCCTGTTATAGCAATAAGCCAGCTTTCAAGGGCCGTTGAAGCGCGCGCGGATAGAAGGCCGCAGCTTTCTGACCTTCGCGAATCAGGGGCAATAGAACAGGATGCGGACGTGGTAATGCTCTTATTAAGAGAAGAATACTATACCCCCACCCCGGAAAATAGGGGGATAGCAGAGCTTATTATCGCTAAACAACGTAATGGGCCTGTGGGGTCAGTGAACCTTGCTTTTATAAAGGAATATACCAGGTTTGAAAATCTCACCAGGCGCCACACTGAGCTTGTCGAAGAAGAAGTAGAAGTTTGACCTGATAACGCAATACACTAATGCATATACAACAATTACTGTTTATAGTATACAATTATTTGATATAATTCTTTAATAAATA
>CAZBNF010000031.1:0-4062 GCA_964493115.1 uncultured Planctomycetia bacterium
TAAAAAAAACCTTGACAGCAGGCGGCCGTATGTAATATAATTACACTACAAATTCTTTTGAAAGGAGAATTCTAAGTGGGTTGACGTATGTTCACCCGCTTTTTTATTGTATGGATAATATATTGGATAATATAAAATCTGAAATAGCCCCTATGCTAAAAGGCATAGAGGCAGAGTTGTTTGATATCAGCCTGAAGCGGACATCAAACGGAACTGTCGTTGGCCTGCTTGTAGACACGCAAAAGGGCATATCTATAGATGAGTGTGCCCTTATAAACAAACGAGTCTCAGGCATATTGGAGGAAAAAGACATAATCGCGGGAAGATATATAGTGGAAGTGGCATCTCCAGGCCTTGACAGGCCTCTTAAGCTTCAAAGGGACTTCAAAAAGGCCATAGATGAGTGTGTTGACATATGGTTACTCGAGCAGGCTCAGGGCAAGGATTTTGTCTGCGGCATTGTAAAGCAGGCCAGTGAAAATGGTGTGGAGATCGAGGAAAAAAACGGCAACCGTATAGTTTTATCGTATGATACGATAAATAAGGCAAAAAGAAGTTTTTAGATACGCAACAGGAGATATATATGAATGGCGAATTATTGTCAGTATTAGAACACATTGAACGCGAGAAGGGCATAAGCAGGGATATCCTTATAGATGCTGTGGAAAGCGCCTTAGTCAGTGCTGCCCGTAAGGTTATCGGCCAGAAAGACGAAGAAAACATAAGCGTCAAGATGGACCCCGAGACAGGTTCTATAAAGATCTTTGCGGCTGGAAAAGAAATCAAATCAGCTGAGTTTGGCAGGATTGCGGCACAAACAGCGAAGCAGGTTATAATACAAAAGATAAGAGAGGCTGAAAGAGACGTTATATTCGAGGAGTTTCAAACACGGAAAGGCACAATAGTTACCGGCGGTGTACACAGATTCGAGAAGGGCAATGTAATAGTAGATTTGGGTAGGGTCGAGGCAATATTGCCAAGGTCTGAGCTTCTCCCGCGTGAGAGGTATAAGCAGGGGGAAAGGATCAAGGCATATGTAATTAATGTGGAAAGGACCCCAAAGGGTTCTACTATAACACTCTCCCGAAGAGATGAAGGTATGATTAAAAAGCTTTTTGAGCTGGAAATCCCCGAGATAACAGACGGTATTGTAGAGATAAAATCAATCGCGCGCGAACCAGGCGACAGGACTAAGATAGCGGTTACATCAAAGGATGATAGAGTAGACTGTGTCGGGGCATGCGTAGGCATGAGAGGACAGAGAGTCAAAAACATAGTCGGTGAACTACAGGGTGAAAAAATAGATATCGTAAGGTACAGTGACGATATAAGAGAGTATATAAAGGCAGCCCTTTCGCCTGCGGAGATAGCGCAGATAAAGGTGGATAAAGAATTAAAGAGAGCCGAAGTTGTTGTTGAAGATGACCAGCTTTCCCTTGCTATCGGAAGGCATGGGCAAAACATAAAACTTGCCTCAAAACTTGTTGGTTATAGCATAGATGTCAAGGGCCGTTCGAGTACACAGGATATGCAGAGGGCAAAACAGGAATCAGCTCTATCTGTATCTGATCTGCCGGGAGTAGGCAAAAAGGCAGAGGAGATCCTTGCAGCGGCTGGCTATAAGACTATTGATGATATTGCCAAGTCTACCATCGAGGCATTGACAGAGGTTAAGGGAGTAGGCAAAAAGACCGCTGAAAAGATACTTGCATCAGCGAAGGAACTTATTGGATAGGGGGAAGTTTTGAAAATATCAGATCTTGCAAAAAAACTCGGCATACCGGCAAAGGTGCTTCTTATACAGATTGTTAAGATGGGTGTGACCGCTAAATCCGCACAGGCAATATTAACGGAAGAATCTGTTGACAAGGTTCTCAGGGCCATTTCCAAAAGCAAGCCGTCTATCGATGTAGATAAGATTAAAAAATCTCTTGCTGCTGATAAAGAGAAACCTAAGGTAAAAAAGACAGGCCCGATTAAGCCGGCTAAGAAAAAAACAGTAAAGGCCAAGGTAGCAAAAAAGGCAACCGCGGTTAAGGATAAAAACCCCGGAGCCAAAAAAGTTACAGTTTTCAAAAAAGTGAAAGGCCCAAAAACAAAAACAGGTAAAAAGCTGATCGAAGCCCCCGATGTCTTACAGGAAAAACCAATAAAAAAGTCAGCAGTTGATGCTGCAGAATCTTCAGGCGCAAAAGAACATCCGCAGGCAGGCAGGGTTAAAGAAGATATAGAAGCAAAAGAAGATGTCTTGAAAGAGCAGGCAAAGCATGGCGTCAGGCCGGAAGCAGAAAGCCAGGAAGAAGATTCGCTTAAACCCCTGCAGATCAAATTACCCGTTTCTGTTAAAAATTTAGCCGATAAGATCTCTGTATCCCCGCAAGCCCTGATAAAAGAGCTTATGGGTATGAATATATTCGCGAACATAAATCAGTTTATAGGAGAAGAAGACGCGCAGGCTGTCGGCAAAAAATTCGGTTATCGTATCGAAAGGCCGCTTACCCTTGAAGAAGAGGTAATGGCTTCTCATAAAGATCTGGAACACGATAAGGGCAACCTTATCATGCGCCCGCCTGTAGTCACGTTTATGGGGCATGTTGACCATGGCAAGACTTCTTTGCTTGATTATATAAGAAAAACAAAGGTTACTGATTCAGAGACAGGAGGCATAACCCAGCACATAGGTGCTTATGAGGTTGTGCTGGATAAAGGTAGTATAAGCTTTCTTGATACCCCGGGGCACGCGGCATTTACTGCTATGAGGGCCAGAGGAGCCAATGCCACTGATATAGTTGTCCTTGTTGTGGCTGCTGATGACGGGCTTATGCCTCAGACTATTGAGGCAATAGACCATTCAAGGGCTGCCGGAGCGAAGATTATAGTTGCTATAAACAAAATAGACAAGCCAAACGTAGATGCGGAAAGGGTTAAAAAGCAGCTTGCTGAAATCGACCTTTTACCTGAAGACTGGGGTGGTAAGACTATTACAGTAAATGTATCAGCCATAACAGGCCAAGGGGTGGATGGTCTCCTTGACATGATCCTGCTTGAAGCAGAGATGCTTGAGCTTAAAGCTAATCCAAATAAGCCTGCTAAAGGTGTTGTAGTGGAGGCAAAGATATCAAAAGGAGGAGGGCCTATTGCTACTGTGCTTGTTCAGAATGGCACACTTAGACAGGGTGATGTTGTAGTAGCCGGGGCTTATTTTGGAAAGATCAGGGCCATATTAGATGATAAAATACATCGCATAAAAGAGGCCTTGCCATCAAAACCTGCTGAGATATTGGGTTTAAGCGGTGTGCCGCAGGCAGGAGACACTTTTATGGTTGTCTCTGATGAAAAACAGGCAAAACAGATATGCGAAACACGTCAGCAGAAGCTTAAAGAACAGAAAATTTCTGTTGTGCAGAGGGTTACTCTTGAAGATTTATACTCCCAGATACAGAAAGGCAAGTTAAAAGAGCTTAAAATTATACTTAAAGCAGACGTAAGGGGTTCTTTGGAGGCAATAGCTGATTCCCTGATTAAACTTGGAACAAAGAACATGGGCCTTAATATAATACATAAAGGCGTAGGGGATATAAATGATTCTGATATTTTGTTGGCAGTAGCCTCTAATGCCATTGTTATAGGTTTTCATGTAAGAAAAACCCCTGAGGCAGAACAGGCAGGCAAGCTGGAGCATGTCGATATAAGGATTTATAATATTATATATGAGGCAATCTCTGATATCAAGGCAGCCATGGAAGGCCTGCTTGAGCCGGATATAAAAGAGGTATTTACAGCAAGGATACTTATAACGCAGGTATTGAAACTTTCAAAAGCAGGTATTATAGCAGGTTCTGTTGTCCAGAAAGGCAAGGCCTCAAGAAATTCCAACTGTCGTCTTATAAGGGATAATGAAATAGTACATAAGGGCAGGATTGCATCGTTAAAGCGTTTTAAGGAAGATGTCAAGGAAGTGGCGGAGGGCTTTGAGTGCGGGGTAAAGCTAGAAAATTTTAACAGTATAAAAAGCGGCGATATTATAGAGTGTTTTGAGATAGAAAAGACAGCAAGAAGATT
>CAZBNF010000031.1:4162-13789 GCA_964493115.1 uncultured Planctomycetia bacterium
AAACGTTTACTAAGCGGAATGAGGCCCACCGGCCCGATACATTTAGGTCACCTTCTCGGGGCATTAACTAACTGGAAGATTTTACAGCAGGACTACGACTGCTATTATATGATAGCGGACTGGCATGCCCTGATGAGTGAATATGAAGACCCGTCTAAAATGCACCTATCTGGTATTGAGATGACTGCTGACTGGCTTGCTTTTGGCATAGACCCCAAAGGCTCAACCATATTTGTACAGTCGCATGTGAAAGAGCATCTTGAGCTTTTTATGATATTCTCTAACATTGTCCCGCTTCCATGGCTTGAGAGGTGTCCGACATATAAAGAACAATTAAGGGAGATAAAGGGCAGAGACCTTACGACATATGGTTTTCTTGGTTACCCGGTTTTGCAGGCAGCTGACATATTGGTTTATATGGCGTCAGTTGTGCCTATAGGCATAGACCAGATGTCCCATCTTGAACTTACAAGAGAAACGGCCAGGCGTTTTAATAATATGTATGAAGAGATCTTCCCTGAGCCCGAGGCATTGCTTGCCCAAGTACCAAAGCTCCTGGGGACAGATAACAGGAAAATGAGCAAGAGCTACAATAATTTTATCGCTCTTGGCGATTCAGATGATTCTATAACAAAAAAGATAAGCGCGATGATCACAGACCCCAAGAGAATAAAACTTTCGGATAAGGGGCACCCTGATATATGCAATGTGTTCAGTTATTACAAATTTTTCGCGGATGATATACAGCCCAGCGTAAAAGACTGGTGTGAGAATGCTGAGCTAGGGTGCACCGCGTGTAAAAAAAGGCTTTCAGAGATAGTGATTGAGTATATAAAACCATATAGGCAAAAACGAAACAATGTTTTGCAGGATAAGGGTTATATAGAAAGCGTTTTAATTGAAGGTGCCAAGAAGGCCTCAGAGACGGCACACGAGACGCTTTTGAAAGTATATAAGGCAATGAAAATTACATGACGTATAAAGTAAAACTTGAGATATTTGAAGGCCCGCTAGATCTTTTATTTTACCTGATTAAAAAAGATGAGCTGAATATAAATGATATACCCATATCTAGCGTAACAGAACAATACCTGCAGTATCTTGAACTCATGAAGATGCTGGATCTCGATATAGCGGGTGAATTCCTGGTAATGGCAGCTACACTTATGCATATAAAAAGTAAGATGCTTCTTCCCCCTGATGAAACAGAGGCTGAAAAGGCGGAAGAAGACCCTAGAGCTGAACTTATAAGAAAGCTGTTAGAGTACAGAAGATTTAAAGATGCGGCCCAAGCTCTTAAAGAAAGAGAGCTTAACCAAAAAGATGTGTTTCACGGGCCGGGGATAAAAGATCTTATAGAGGATGCCCCTGACGAAGATAATCTTTATTTTGAGGCCAGTATCTTTGATCTTCTTTCGGCTTTTTCCAAGGTATTAAAAGAGATACCAAGGGACAATTTTTATGAGATTGTAAAAGATGAGGTGACCGTATCAGAAAAGATACACGAGATATTCCATATACTTGTAAAAAGCCCTGTAATATATTTTCTCGATCTTTTCAAAACGACAAAAACAAAACTGCATATAATAGCGACATTCTTGGCTCTTCTTGAGCTTATAAGGATGAAAGAGGTTGTAATAAAGCAGGATAAGATATTCGGCGATATACAGATAGTGAGAAATTCGCAGAGAATAACACCACCAAAAATCGAAGAGGAAGAAGATGCAGGAAGAAAAAACTCAGGCTCAGCAGGAACAGGCGTCCCAGCAGGCAATTAGCAGCAACGAAGAAACGCAGAAAACAGAACGTGAAAACCCAGCCCCTGATGAAGACGCTCTTAAAAAGATTATAGAAGCTCTTATATTCGCAAGCGATAAACCTATCGCCATAAAACAGATAAAGGATATTATCGGCGATATGGACACCCGCCTGATAAGAAAGCTTATAAATGACCTGAAAGAGGAATTTGCCAAAGACCAGAGAAGTTTCAATATAAGTGAGGTCGCGGGGGGATTTCAGTTTTCAACAGACCCCGCATATTCACGGTGGCTTAAAAAATTATATAAGATAAAACAAAGCGATTATCTTACAGGCCCCAGCCTTGAGACAATTGCCATCATAGCATACAGGCAGCCGGTGACAAAGGCTGATATAGAATTTATAAGAGGGGTAGCTGTGGACGGGGTAATAAGCAATCTTATGCAGAAAGGATTTATAAAAGTAGTCGGTAAAAAAGATGTTGTCGGAAAACCGTATCTTTATGGTACTACAGCTCTTTTCTTGCAGTATTTCGGGCTTAATGCGATAGAAGATCTTCCCGCGCTTTCGGATTTCAGGGAAGCCGACCTCGAATTTAATAAACCACAGGAAACAGATAATGTTAAACAGGAAAACGAGCTGCCCTAGCGGATATAGGAGATAAAGAAGATGAAGAGATTAAAGATATTACGAAATAAAATCGACGGTATTGATACAGCTATGTTGGAACTTTTAAATAAACGCGCTTCTTTGACATTGTCTATAGGCCAGATTAAGGCAAAAAGCTCTAAGCCCGTGTTCTCTCCTGTAAGAGAGTCCGACATATATAGCAAGCTCTTAAAATCAAATAAGGGCCCTATGAAGAAAGAGTCTGTAAAAGCCATATATTCTGAAATAATGTCAGCTTCATTAGCCCTGCAGGATAGATTAAAGATAGCATTTCTTGGGCCAAAGGCTACTTTCACCCACATAGCTGCGCTTAAGAAATTCGGCAAATCTCTGGATTATATTGAATGTGCCAGCATAGCCGATGTATTTACAGAGGTGGAGAGACAAAGAGCCAACTATGGTGTAGTGCCTATTGAAAACTCTACCGAAGGCGCTGTGAATCATACCCTTGATATGTTTGTGGATTCCGAGCTTAAGATATGCTCTGAGGTGTATCTTCCTATAGAACATAATCTGTTGGTAAAGGGCAATACCGGCAGGGCGATTAAAAATGTATATTCCCGATATGAGGTTTTTGCTCAATGCAGGATATGGCTTGAGAAAAATTTTCCATGCGCAAAACTTATCTCCTGCGCAAGCACCACAGAGGCGGCTATGGCCGTAGCCAACGGGAAGGCAGACTCTGCGATAGCCAGCGGCCTGGCCGCGGAAACCTATCGCTTAAACATAAAAGCCCGGTCGATAGAGGATTCCGCCCATAACATAACACGTTTCCTTGTTATAGGAAAACAGGATATACGGCGTACCGGAAACGATAAGACCTCAATCCTTTTTTCAATGAATGATAAGGCAGGGGCCTTGCACGATGTCTTGAGCCCCTTTAAAAAGAACAGGGTAAATCTTACAAAGATTGAATCAAGGCCTTCAAAGAAACGGGCATGGAAATATTATTTTTTTGTGGATATGCAGGGCCATTTAACGGATAAAAAGATAGCCGATTCTATAAAACAGCTGCGAAGATACACTAGTTTCTTAAAGATACTGGGTTCTTATCCCACGGCTCGTTAGAGAGCGATAGCGATGAAGATAGAAATATGTAAAAATATAAGAGAGTTAAAACCCTATGAGCCCGGAAAGCCCATGGAAGAATTAGAGCGCGAACTAAACATACCGTTAAAGGATATAGTGAAGCTTGCCTCAAACGAAAACCCCTTTGGGCCTTCTCCTAAGGCAATTCAGGCAATACGCCATTCGGCAGACAGGGTTAACCGATATCCTGACGGGGGGTGTTTTTATCTTAAGAAAAAATTGAGTCTGAAACTTGGTATAAACAGCGGCAGCTTGATAATAGGCAATGGTTCTGATGAGATAATAGACATAGTTGTAAAAGCATTTGCCGATAAGAATGATGAAGTGGTTGTTTCAGAGCCCGCTTTTCTCGAGTACAAGATAATCTCAATGACAAAGGGTTGTAAGATAAAAACAATACCTATGAAGCGGTATTTCAAATCAGGTATCTTATCCGGCTTCGGATATGATATAGATAAAATTATCAGCTCCGTTAGCAAGCGTACAAAAATAATATTTCTGGGACATCCAGATAATCCTACAGGCGCGTATTTAGGCCGGCAGGCCCTGAAGGATCTTATCAAAAGATGCCCGGAAAACGTGATAATAGTAATAGATGAAGCCTATAGGGAGCTTGTAGATAAGGCAGATTACATAGATACGATAAAATATAAAAATAGAAAAAATGTGATTATCCTAAGGACATTTTCAAAGGCATATGGCCTTGCGGGTTTAAGGGTAGGATATGCTATTGCCAATAAAGATCTTATACAGTGGATGGAAAGAGTGAGGCAGCCATTTAATGTCAATATAACAGCCCAGAAGGCAGCAGAGGCCGCGCTGGATGATATAGCATTTATCGATAAGGTTAAAAAGCTTACCAAAAAAGGTAAAAGGTTTATTGCGGAAAACCTCAAGAAAATAGGTTTCGACGTAATCCAATCCCCGGCCAATTTTATATTGTTTAGTTTTAATGGTAAAAAAGGTACGGATCTATTTTTAAGCTTGCTGCCTCTAGGCATTATCGTAAGGGATATGAAGCCTTATGGCCTGAATAATTGGGCAAGGGTAAGTGTCGGGACAATGGAGCAGAATAGAAAGTTTATAGAGGCCCTTAAGAGGAGTAAAATTAAATGATAATAGTGCTTAAGAAAAATGCTACTGAAAAACAGATAAAGCATGTTGTAGAACGCCTTAAAGAACTAGGCCTGAAGTCCATGATCTCAAGGGGTATTGAAAGGACCATAATAGGGGCTATAGGAAATGAAGACATACTCAGATCCCAGCCTTTAGGCGTTTTTCCCGGCGTTGAAAAGGTTATGGCTGTAATGGCGCCTTATAAGCTTGTTTCCCGTGAGTTTAAAAATGAGAATACGGTTGTCAGTGTCAGTGGGGTGGAAATAGGCTCTGATAAACTTGTTGTTATGGCAGGGCCTTGTTCTGTAGAAAACTATGATATGCTTTTTAAGATAGCAAAGTCAGTAAAGGCATCAGGCGCTAACATGTTAAGAGGCGGGGCCTTTAAACCCAGGACATCTCCTTATGCCTTTCAGGGGCTGGGAGAGGAAGGGCTGAAATATTTACAGCAGGCAGGCAAAGCAACGGGCCTGCCGGTTGTAACAGAAGTAATGGATATAAGAGATATAGGTATTGTCGAACGCTATGCGGATATGATACAGATTGGCGCAAGGAATATGCAGAATTTTAACCTGCTTAAAGAAGTCGGCCTTTCAAAAAAACCAGTACTTCTTAAGAGGGGCATGATGTCTACTATAAAGGAATGGCTTATGTCAGCAGAGTATATACTCGCAAACGGCAATTTTAATGTTGTATTATGCGAAAGAGGTATAAGGACATTTGAGGATGCTACGAGATTTACAATGGATATAAGCGCCATACCGGTTGTAAAAAGATTAAGTCATCTTCCGATTATAGCAGACCCAAGCCATGCTACAGGTAAATGGGGGCTCGTAACCCCTGTTGCCAGGGCAGCTATCGCGGGGGGCTGCGATGGCCTTATGATCGAAGTACATACTAATCCTGAGCATGCTTTTTCAGATGGCGAGCAATCGATGCTGCCAATAAAGTTTAAAGCAATGATGAAAGAATTAAAACCTGTCGCAAGGGCAGTCGGACGGACGATATGATTATCTTCAAAAAAATAGCAATAGTTGGAGTAGGGCTTATAGGGGGTTCGATAGGGCTTGCTGTACGGACAAGAAGGCTATGCCCCAAGGTTGTAGGGATAGGAAGGCGGCAGGCGTCTTTAGATAAAGCCATGCGGAAAAGCGCTATAGATAAAGGTACTCTCAGCATGGAAGAAGGCATCAAGGATGCCGATCTTATCATAATTTCAACACCAGTTGATAAAGTGAAAGAAAAAATAATCCAGGCCTCAAAATATGCTAAAAAGTCAGCCATAATAATAGATGTAAACAGTACAAAGCAGGATATAGTCTATGCTGCCAACAGGTGCCTGCCCAAGGATATATATTTTGTTGGGACGCACCCCATGGCAGGTTCGGAAAGGTCAGGGATATTATCAAGCGAGGCAGAACTCTTTAATGATACTATATGTCTCGTTACTCCTGAGAGGGTTACAAACAAGCAGGCTTTGGAAAAGATTGAAATTTTCTGGCAGAGCCTGGGGGCAAAAGTTGTATTGATGAGCGCAAAAGCGCATGATGCAATGGTTTCTAAGATAAGTCACCTCCCCCATTTATTGGCTTATGCTTTGTGTAATACTGTTTCAGAAAAAGAACTCGCGATCGCGGGAAGCGGTTTTCGGGATACTACCAGAATAGCAAAAAGCAACCCTGACATGTGGGAAGAGATATTTATACAGAATAAAAAAAGCTTGTTGAAGGCAATCAGGCTTTTCCAGCGGAATCTTCGCTTGCTCGAAACCGATATTTTACATGGTAAAAGGTCTGCTTTAGCCCTAAAGCTTAAGCGGGCAATGAAAAAGAGAGAGGCCCTTGGCTGATATTATTGCTATTGACGGACCCGCGGGATCTGGTAAGAGTACTGTCGCTAAGCTGCTTGCCAAGAAAATAGGGTATGCTTATATAGATACGGGCGCTATGTATAGAGCCCTCACCCTTAAGGCGTTAAGGGAGGCAGTGGATCTTAATGACGAGGAAAAGTTATCAAAACTCTTTAACAGCACAGAGCTTGACATAATTTCAGATAAGACAGCTGATATAGCGGTAATGCTTGATGGTGAAAATGTCGCCTCCCTTATACGCACACCCGAGCTTACAGAGAAAGTAGCTTACATAGCCAGGGTCGCGGCTGTAAGAGAGAAAATGAAGGATATGCAGCGTAAGATAGGCGCACGCGGGGAGTCTGTTTTTGAGGGAAGGGATATCGGGACAGCTATTTTCCCTGACGCAAAATATAAATTCTACGTGGATGCTGATTTCGATGAAAGATCCCGCAGGAGGCATAAAGAGTTGATTGAAAAAGGAATTGACATATCGCTTGATGAGGTAAGCAGGGACCTCCAGGCGCGTGACCATAAGGATATGACGCGTAAAATAGGCCCTCTTAAAATAGCTGATGATGCAACGCGTATTGATACAACCAATATGGCAATAGATGAGGCAGTGGATAAGATCGCAGGGTATATCAACCATTGAAACAGACAACACCTAAGATAATAAAGGCCAAACACATCGGTTTCTGCTTCGGGGTTAAAAGGGCAATTGCCGCTGCGGAAGGCTTACTTCGGAAGCATAAGAAAACGTGTTCGTTGGGCCCGATTATACACAACCCTTTTGTCGTGGAGATGTTATCTGAAAAAGGACTTAAGGTAATATCTGATATAAAGGATGCAAAAGGCGCTTGCCTGGTTATCAGGTCTCATGGCATACCGCCTGCATTAAAGAAAAAGGCACAGGAATATTGCACTGAGATACTTGATGCTACATGCCCTTTTGTAAGCCGTTCGCATAAAATAGTATCCAAACTGCGAAAAGAAGGCTACCTTATTGCCATAGCAGGTGAAAGGCGGCATCCCGAGGTGCAGGCATTGATTGAGATGGCAGGGCCTGGGACATTGGTCTTGACAAAAAAGTCAGATATAAGAAAAATAAGGCCAAGGAAGGTCAAACTGGCCTTAATCGCGCAGACAACCATCTCGCGCGACATTTTTGTAGAGATAGCCGAGGCTTTATTGAGGTTGGATTATCCTGAGTGCAGGATATTCGACACTATTTGTAATGATGTAGTCGGTCGCCAGAAGGAGGCAAAGGCCCTTGCAGGGCGAACAGGCGTTGTGTGTGTTGTTGGTGGTAAAAACAGTGCCAACACTAAACATCTCGCCGAGATATGCAGAAAAGTCGGCGCGTTGACATATCACATCGAATCAGCAGACGAGTTAAGCCCCGCATGGTTTAAGAAAGCCCTTTCTATAGGTGTAGTAAGCGGCGCTTCGACTCCGGGCGAGATAGTTGAAAAAGTAGTGGAAAAAATAAAAAATATAATCTTATAAGGAGGAACGTGTAAAATGCTGGAAAATAATATCGAAGAGATAAAAGGTGGAGATATGGCAAAAGATACTGCAGAGGAGGCCTTGGCAGCTGACAGTAAAGGTTCTTTTGAAGAGGCATATTATGAAAGTGTCAAGAGCCTGAAGGAAGGTGAGATAATAAAGGGCAGGATAATAGCTATAAGCAAAAGAGACGTGGTCATCGATATAGGGTATAAGTCAGAAGGCCTTATACCGCTTTTCGAATTTGGGCCGAATGCCGATATAAAAGTAGGGGATGAAGTAGATGTCCTGCTGGAGGCTATCGAAGATGAAAACGGCATGGTTGTACTTTCTAAAAATAAAGCTGAAAAGATAGCGGGTTGGGAAAATATTATAAATAACTACAATGAAGGAGATGTGATAAAAGGAAAGGCTATGAGAAAGGTAAAGGGCGGGATGATGGTGGATATCGGTGTCGAGGCATTTCTCCCGGCAAGCCAATCTACCTTTAAAGGGCCTATAGAATTAAACAGCCTGCTGGGGAAAGAGGTTGATTATAAGATAATAAAGATAAACAAGCCGCGCAAGAATGTAGTGGTTTCAAGGAAAGAGGTGATAGCCCAGGAAAAGGCTGAGCAAAAACAAAAAGTCCTTGGAGAGCTTGAAAAGGGCCAGATTAGAAAAGGCGTTGTTAAGAACATAACAGACTTCGGGGCATTTGTTAATCTTGGCGGCATAGATGGGCTTTTACACATCACAGATATGAGCTGGGGCAGGATAAGCCATCCTTCTGAGGTTTTGGCAGTAGGGGATGAGGTCGAGGTTATGATCCTTGATTTTGACAAGGAAAACCTTAAGGTTTCTCTAGGGCTAAAGCAGAAGACGCCCAATCCGTGGAAAGATGTTGGCGATAAATATCCTGTTGGCTCAAAAGTCAAAGGTAAGGTAGTAAACCTGGTCCCTTATGGGGCTTTTGTAGAGCTTGAAAAGGGTGTTGAGGGATTGATACATATATCAGAGATATCATGGACAAAGAGGATTAATCACCCATCAGATGTAGTGGCTATAGGGGATATGGTTGAAGCAGTTGTCCTCTCGGCAGATATAGGCAGCCAGAAGATCTCATTGGGGTTAAAACAGCTTGAAGTCAATCCATGGCTTGATGCCCCTGTAAAATACCCTGAAAATTCGCATATAAAAGGAAAGATAAAAAACCTTACCGATTATGGCGCCTTTGTAGAGCTTGATGAAAATATCGATGGCTTAATACACGTCTCTGATATTTCGTGGACAAAAAAGATATCCCATCCGTCAGAGGTTCTTAAGAAAGGGCAAAAAGTAGAGGCGATAGTCCTCTCTGTTGACCAGGAGAACATGAAGATTGCCCTTGGGCTGAAACAGCTTTCAGAGGATCCATGGCCTTCTTATGTGGAAAAATATTCAGTTAACACAATTATAGAAGGGACTATAACAAAGGTAGCAAATTTTGGCGTCTTTGTCGAGTTTGATAAGGACCTTGACGGGTTAATTCATATATCAGAGCTTCCAGAAGAACCAACAACAAATCTGGAAGAAAAATACAAGGTAGGCGATAAGGTGCGCGCAAAGATAGTAAAGATTGACAACGAGAGCAGAAAGATAGGCCTGAGCATGAAAGG
>CAZBNF010000032.1:0-13217 GCA_964493115.1 uncultured Planctomycetia bacterium
ATACTACTCTTGATATTTTGCTTCCATCTATAATGGTCTCATAATCAGGGTTATCCATGTGCTGGCCAGCATCCCAATCCTGGCTGTCATAACGGCCTCTTATGGTTATGCTTTTGCCTGCAATATTAATATTTTCATAATAAGGTTCTTTGCCGGTTTTTACAGCTACCTGTACAATATATCCGTCTTGAGCATCATCTATTGCCTCCTGTATGGTGTTGTAAAAATCTATTACTCCTTCTGATGAATCTACAAGGCGCACTGTATCAATTCCTTGAGCAGGTGACAGCCTTGAGGTTATATGCAGTATGTTTACAAAGGGTTCTGTAAACTCTACCCTGGTTTCTGTGGTGCGGCCATAAGCCTGGCCTGCCTGGCTAAATGTAAGGGATATATTATCGCCTAAATTGGTAACAGCGTCTGCAGGGTCTGTAAATGTAAGGGTATTGCCTTCTAACGCGTATGTGCCTGAAAGGGAATTATCAAGAGAGTAAACCTCAAGAGTGGCGCCTTCATCTTCTATGATAGTATAGCTTGAGTCTTTTACATTCTTGTTTAAGTGATATGTTGCAAGGACAAGCTCTGTGCTTTTTGATATATCATCCTTAAGCTTGGTATACGTCTGAAAAAGAAACGTTGTAGCAGCTGATATGCCTAGAACCAAAATAGCTAACAAAACTGAAACTACTACTATCTCTGTTAAGCTTATGGCTTTTTTTGAGGTGAGCATAAAGGCGCTATCTCCAGCTTATTATTTTATTGTTTTTATACACAGCTGTTATGGATGAGTTTGCCGCTGTTGATGTTACGGTATAGTCAGCAAGGTCATTATAAACTATGGTGATATTTATATCTTCAGAGCCCATGCCTGTCAGCTTTTCAGTATGTTCCGGGTATGTATCATCAATAACAGGAATGCCGCTTTGTATAATACCTATTGCCCTTTGCATACCTGTCTCCGCAAGGGCTGATAACTCTCCCGCGCGCTCATATCTTTGGGTAAATGATATAAAGTTAATGACAACGCCTGATGCAGCTGCTATCAATGCGGCCATTATGACAATCAATAAGATTGCGAGTGTTAACACTGAGGCTTTTTTGTTTTTAAGTATCATATCTTTAATAAACTATATCAGCTATATAAGCTGTGCGCTGTATAATCATATCTGTTCTGTATGTAGAGGTTACTATTACCTGCTTGTATGCTATTGTTATATCACCCCATGTGCCATCGGTTATGGTATAAGATACACTAAAGCCTTGCGGGATATTGGTTAATGTTGTCGCATGAGTCTCATCTGATGTTTCATCAAGAGCAGGGTCAGTAAAATCTGCCATTGCTTTATGTTTTAGGTCTTCTATCTGTGCGTCGGCTAAGCTTATAGCTGCAAAGCGCTCCTCTACCCTTTGATTTAATGTGCGCATTGCAAGGTTAAAGCCAGGCCCTGTCAGGGCTATTATTGTTATGATAAGCGAGCATACTATAACCTCTACCAAGGTAAAGGCTCTGTTGCTTACGGGGTATTTTTTCATGATTTTATTATAGCAAGGGAGAGGCAAGATTAGCAAGTAAAAACTTAAAGATCAGGGATTCAAAAACTGTCACGGGAATATATTATCAAGGGTTAATATGCAGGGTGGCTCGAGTTGTTTTTTTTAAGTGTAAGGATTTTTTGCTTTTTTACCTTGAAAGACGCTATTGGTTAAGGCTATGCAGCAGAGTCAATTGCATCCAATATATCGGCTTGATCTGGATGGGTCAATTTATTGAAATCAAACTTGCTTCTGTTCTGTCCCGCATAATCCCTCGCTAGAGCTCGGGATTCTTTGCTAACAGACTCGCCGGAAGAGGATGCCTTGGCAGCAGGATTAACAATAAGAAGCTCTATGCCAGCCGGCTTTATGCCTACTCTTTTGGCCGCGGATGTTATAAGTTTATTGGATATTTTTATAAACATAGGATTAGGTTGCTTATCATGCGGTTTTCCGATCTTAGGCGGGATAAAGACCGCTTGTTCAAACTTCTTTCTGTAGTATCCTGGATTTCCTTGGATCTCTTTAGAGGCATTTTTATGGGCCTTGAATATCTCATCAAAAATATCTTCTCGAACAGCCACTCCAGAACTCTGCTCAAGAGACCTATCTACAAAACTGCCCCTGTAATCCCTCATAAAGTTATCAACTCTTATTGAATCAACAAACCAATTCTTAAAGAGCGTAAAGAATCGTTTAAGTGACTCTATATCCTCTGCATTTAAACCACCTCGCTTTATTTTGCCAGATATGATTAACAGAGGCCTCTTAAACATCTCAAAATCTGGCTCATTAAGATATCTCGCGCCATAACCATCAAGTAGATCTTCATCTATTATCTTATGAGTGAGCCCGTAATGCCCTGAGTTTAGGTTATGCAGGATCTTTGCCATCTTATCTCTAAGATACCTTGTTTTATCACCTAGCTTCTCTCTTAATCTCTGGGTTCTATTGTTTGCAAGTCCGCTTATGATCGCCTCTACCTCTTCTATTCGACTCTTTAAGAGGCCTTTCGCAATGTTAAAAAGCCCCTTAGATTGCTCTATTTTTCTTAAATCTATGAGTATGCGCGCTGTATCAAGGATTAACCTTGCCAGGCGTTTATCTTCAACCCTTACCCTGTTAAGCCTTAGAAGCATAGAATCAATATCAGCTCTTAATACATCAACATCGAGCGCGGGGCCATCTGTTATTTTATCTAATAAAACAACACAGCTTATGAGCCAGCCGCGTTCGTTAAGCTCTGTGTCTATCTGATGATCTACTGCTCTAAAAGCTTCCCATAATGTATCGTATGGGATATCCCTGTACCCCAAGACCGAGGTTTTCCATTTTATTGATGACATAGACCTTCGTTCTCGTACATACCACTTACCATTTCCATAATAGACTCTTGGCTTAGCGGATTCAGTGGTTACTCTTTGTGAAATAGCCGCCCTTTTAAGATCTTTTAGTTCCGTGGTAATAATTGAGGCAAGAAGCATATTCGCAGCAGGCTCATTAGGGGCAGGGACATTTTCATCGCTCTTCTTTTTTCTTAAAAGGTGGGGCATGCTAGTCTGTATCTTTTCAATAGACTTATCAGATAAAACTTCTCCAAGGCTAGCTAGATTACGCTGCATCTGATTTGCTATTGCTCTTAAACTTTTTCCTACATTGCCGGTTTTTTTTCCATTTTCTATTAAATATGTACGCCTATATAAAAGTTGATAAATATTAAAGTTCCACTCCCAAATAAGCTCTGTTACTTTCTTTATTGATGCTGGTTTGTCAATTACTCGCGCAAAAGAGGATTTCGATGTGTGAGCGCGCATCTGCTCGTAAGTATCCCAAAAGCATATATTTTTATGGGGGCCTTTTTCTTCTCTACTGTAACCTGCCAGCCTTTCGCCATTATGCGATATTGTGAAATTTGTTAGCTTTGGGTCATCCAATGAAAGGATGCATTGATAGTAGTCATCAAAGACTACCTCAAGGCTTGGCATCAGGTCCGTGGGGCCGCATTTATTTATAATAATATTTACATTAACAGGTTTATTCAGGTTTTGGCACAATGAGACCGCTATCCGTTTCATGCACGCCGCTATATGGCCGCCGGTAAAAGCATAGGTATCTCCTTCAAAAAACTTTGGATATCTTTTGGTATCATCCGCGGTTATAGAAATATCATTAATATTATTTATAAAAAGTACCCTGTCGCCTATATATAACCGTGTTCCTGCTTCTTCCCTTTTGGCGTTTAAAGGAACGAAGAACCTCTCTATGCTACCATAGTCAACATGAACATTGATAAGACGCTCTGAACCATGTGCCATCAACCCTATGCTCGCTGAAACCGCGTGCGCCATTGGCCTCAAGGCATGTCTATGGATTCCCGCGCAAGCGGGAATGACAAGTGAGTCCGCTCCTACGCTTTGGACGGTGAAGCTAAATAGCATTATGACTGTTATAAGTTTTCTCATGTTCTTCATTTTAAGCAGCATGGTCAAACGCTTCATGAGCTGGCTTTGCCGCAAGCGGCGCTGCTTGCGGGGTTTTAAGTACTTTTAAATCTGCCGTGATTGTTTCTTCGGATGCAAGATCTCTTTCTTTAGCTAAATCGCGCGCAAGCGTACCTATAAGCATTGTTGCCGTAACCTTCGCCGCGCTCGGGGATGCGGCTGCACGGTCAACCAGCCCCACCTTAACAAACTCCTCCCTCTCTAAAGCCTTCCTATCCTCTTCGGTAGGAAGCCCCTCAAAGATGAGCTGCTCTGAAAGATTAAAATACCGGCTTATTTTTTCATGCGTTCCTTTCCACTCTAGATATCGGCCATTGAGCCAATAGGTAACATACGATCTATACACGCCCATCTCTTTGGCAATCTCTTTATCAGCCTTGCCTTTATCCATAACCAGAAGCCTGATCCGCTCGCGGCAGGCAGCATTTTGCAGGTACTCCGTATCGCCTCGTTCGGCAGCCTTTAGCAATTCAATATCTTCTCTGATAGCCAGTTTATGCCGTTTGACGAGTTGAGGGTCGCTTAGAACTCCGGATTCTTCTCTTTTCTGCGCCCGCAGCAGCATATCTTGCTGGGCATTTACCAGCGCTTCAAGAATAGGCCTGCCGCGCAAAACCATTACAGGGTCTTTCCAGCCAATAAACCGGCAAAATCTTTTAAGAGTCAAAGGGGTAACCTCATCAAATATGGCTTTCTTCCAAGTGGAAAACTGGGAGGGGGTTATGCCGTATTCCGCAAAATCTTTGGTTTCCTTACCTGCGCTTACCCTTAAAGCTTCTATTCCTTTGCCCATGTTTCTCTCAGGGTCAGTAAGTATCTCCCAAAGAGAGCGGCCTTCCAGGATCAGGCAGGCGTCTATTCTAAAAATCTCAGACAGTTTAAATATGAACTTAGGGTAAATTAAGTTGGTTTTATTGCGTATCCATCTGGCAACAGTTTCTCTATCAATCCCGAATTTTTGCGCCAGCTCAGTAATGCTTAAACCATCTTCGCGAAGCAGAATGTCAACCCTTTCTCCTATACTCTTTGCCTGCCGCAGGCGCTCCAGCAAGTCTTTATAGAGGACGCGGCTGCCAAACTTCTCAGCTATCTGCCTGCGCAAAATTATAAAATCTCCTGAAGAAGCTGCAAGCTCGCTGTTTTCGCGCAACGCCTGATTATTTTCTCCCGACTCACCCATGGGCACAGCAGAGGCGTTATCAGCGGGATTCGTAGAGCCTCTATCCGGCGATGCGGGCGCCTGCCTCCCGCCTGCCTGTCCGGTAGGCAGGGTAGGCACGGCCTGTTTGCCTCGCTCAATCCTGTCTTTCGGATCGGCAAGCGCGCCTTTTAAATCCTGATTGACGATACTGACCTTTATCCCTAAGGCCTCGGCGATCTGACAGGTAGTTAATTTATTCTCGCCGCTGGCTTTAACTAATTCGGCAATCTTATGCTGTCTTTCCCGGGCAGCGATCTGCGTGCTTCTTAAAAACCTGTTCTTTTGATTCTTCTGCCTAACCTGAACCAGAGTCCTTCGCGGGGTAAATCTGTAGATTACTGTCTGGTAATTAGAGTCATTGGTATCAACTAACAGGCGCCATTCTTTATCAGCTTCATTCCATTCTTTTCTGATTAAAACCCTATGGCCTTCAGGCAAGTACTGAAACTTAATCTCGAAGTCATATAATCTTTTCCCATCCTTCCAGCGGCCAAAATAAATGCTCCCTCCCTTTATTGTCTCCGCGGAAAAACTCTCGACGCTAAAAGGCGGCCTGGCAGGATCATTAAAAAACCCTTTGCGCAGGTAATCCGCCACCTCTTCCTGGCCGGTTACTGGGTCAATATCAACCTGAGACAAATGATTCCCCTTTCTGGTAAACCTGAAGAATACTTCTTTGCTTAAGCCCGTTACCTTAAAAAGCCACTGGGGTTTAAAACCGCGCGGGATATCATCCCTGAATTCAACCGTAAAAGTTATTTTTTCAGCTTTGCCTAACCCCTTGAGCGAACCTGACACATGGGTTCTTTTGCCTCTGGTAAAAGCGGCCGCATTAAATAACCTTGACTTCGGCATATCCATAGAAAAGCTGTTTATATCAGGAGGAAACGGCCTGATATTCTTATCATCGAATATTCCGTTTGCGGCAAAGGCACTGATATAGCCCTCCGGGCTTAAGTTTATCCGCGAAAGCACATAGGCGTCTTTAGGGAACATAAAATAATAAACCTGCCCTGTCTTTAATATCGTCGCCTTAAGGATCCACTGCGGAACCATGCCCGCGGGAGGATTTTCCAGAAATTGACGCTTAAGCTCTACTTCTATGCCGGCTTCGGTCTTGTAATTTACCGCTGCCAATATGGTACGGCTGGAGTCCTTATCCTTGCCCTTATATGCCCCGAAGTCGATCCTGCCCATCCCTTCGGTCCTGGTCATAAATTTATCCACAGACATCGGCGGTTTATTTCTATCGGTAAAATCCCTTGCTAAAAGAAAATCCGCAATCTCCTTCTTATGCCCGGTCTTCATGCCATGGGCAAGCTCTATTTCCCCTGTATCCTTAAATAACCTCAGAACCAGTTTTGCATGCGAAGGGGTCTGGTTAAAAAGATAGTATTCGGTGGTTTTTTTGGTCTCGGCGGCAAGAACCAGCTGGGCTTCCTCTCCAAAAATATTTGAAGAGATGGGGATTTTCTGCTTTATTTCAGCGGTTGTCCAAAGGCTGTACTTTACTATGGCGCTCTTAGAAAGGGCGTAAGTTATTACATCGTTATCCTTGTTACCCGGGCCACTCCAGGAATCATGATTATGCTGGCGCGAACCCCGCATTGTATATCGAGGCCTTAAATCCAAAGAGAGCCCTGATATGAAACTAACTACCTCAGGGCCATTATAACGGGCTTCTCTGGCTAACCATCCGATAAATGCGCGCGGGCCTGTTTGCAGCCGCCGGAGATACGGATTCTGCGGGCAGACAAGATAGTAAACCGTCTCTTTGCCTTTTTCTTTTGCCGCCAGGACAAGCTGGTCTTGAGCAGAAAGTATTTCAGCTGGAAGAAGGTGCTTCACATACGGGAGCTTGTCTAGCAATAATTTTACGCTTGTGAAGCTGAACCTTACCAAGGTATTCTTGCTGTGTTTTTCTGATATCCTGTGTAATTTTTTTAAAACCCTCCACTGGAAATGAATAAGAGTTCCGTCTGCGAGCGAGGTCTTCTCATACCAGCCCTTAGGTATATCGGAAGCCCCTCTTACGTAAACTTTGCCCGAGCGGACTATCTCACCCAGCAGTTCCGGGCTGGCCTGCCTGTCGTCTGCCTGTCCGGTAGGCAGGGTAGGCACGGCCTGCTGCCCGCGTTCTTTCTTTTCAGGGCTATCCTTAGTCTTCTGGATGCTACTATATAGACTGGCAGCTCTCTCTAAATTGGTTTCTACGATTTCATAGCGCCTCGAATCTGGCATTAAAATTTCACCTAATATTTCCTGCATTAATTTAATATACCCTTTGAGCTCATCTAGAATTTCTTCTCTGACTGATGGATCCGACTGGCAGGCATCACGCAAATAAACAAGTTTATCTTTTGCGGGATTTCTAATATAGATAAGGATAGCTCCAAAAAGATTGCCTCTGGTCATTTTTTTCTTTAGATCTTCAAGCGAAGATGTTTTCGTAGCCTTAGCCAAAGGCACGGGCTTTCCTTTGAAATCTTCATATCTTAAGTCATCGCCTTCTAAGTCTTCGCTTTCTAAGTCTTCATGCTCTGATAATTTGTCTTCCGCAGCTTCCATGGCCTGCTCATAGGCATCGGCAGGGTCTATTCCATAGCTGACAAGCGTGTCAAAATAGAGTTTTCTCTCTTTAGGCAAAGATGCGTTAGCCAGAAAAAGCGCCTGGCTAACCTCTAAATCCCCAACATATTCGTTGAAGATGACAAAGCGCTCTTCAAAATCTTCCCTGTTCAGAAACTCAAATATCAGCGTTCTTTTTTCGAAGTCTTCTGATTCTTCTTCTGCTAAGAATATATCCTCGAGCCCAGAGCCAAAGGCAGACTCTAGCAGATCATACCTATGCGCATATGCGGCAAAATTGGAAAAATCTGTAATTTGGGCCGGAGAGAGAACAGCGCTCCGCGCTCCTTCAAAACGTACATAATGCCATTCGCCGCTTTCTTCTTTAAAACAAAGAATGAGGTTGTTTTTAATAGAATAAACCCTCATGTAAAAATTCTCTTTTATAAGCATGCTTATGATTTTCTGCCTGTCACTTATTTTTCTTCTGGCCATATCGATAAACGCCAAGACAGAATTAATCTCACCTTCCTTTAAATACCTGCCAAATGGCAATGATATCGTACTAGAGGCATCAGGTGTTTGTATCGGACTCTTGCCTGCAGATGAAGTTTTCGCTGAGAACTCGGGGAACACAATACTTGATTTCCGGGCGTCCGCACTCTTAGCCGCTCTGCCTTTGCCGGCAACCTGGGGCAATTTAACATATGTATCTACGCACGCGGTTGCGATGGGACGCAAAGTGTGGCTATGGATTCCCGCTTGCGCGGGAATGACAAGTGAGTCCACTCCTGCGCTCCGGATGGTGAAGCTAAGTAATATTATGCTTGATATGAGTTTTTTCATAGTCTTTGAGATTGCTTCGCCCTTTTAGGGCGGGGTAAAAAAAGACCCCTGGCATATTTTGCCAGGGGTTTCTTATTTTTAATGTTCATATTATACTATTTTATAGTATACTATGCAAGGATTTTTTGCTATTTTGTCAAGCCAAAATTAAAATCTGATATTCGGATATAAAAAAAGCGCTCAAAGTTAAGCCCCTTTTCTTTACTCTCTTCTTTTATTGTTTTTTATTTAGTTAGTATCTTAATCGCTGTTGGTATGGATAGCACTACTCCCAGACCTATTATCCACCACCCTAACCCCTCTAAGCGGCTTGCCAGGAGAATGCCTAAACCAAACACAAATACCATCTTTGAAAAAAAATGAAGCATAAATAGTGGTGTAGGCAACCCCTTAACCTTATCTACCATATTCATAAAGCCTCCTTTTGCGTTAAGACTACTCTCTTATTATCACAATAAAACTGTCTGTTTGCGTAGGTAATCCATCCTTCTCCCATGGCCTTACATAGTTAAAAGAAATAATGGCCTTACCTGCTCTTGTGGCCTTAAAAAACCATTCTTCTCTGCCTGGTGCGCCAGCAAGGCCGGTTTTAGGAGCAATGTATTTCGAATCTATCAGTTCCAGCAGGCCTGTATCCAATTGCCTGGCAATTTGCCACTGATAGCCGGTTGTGGTGTTTGAATCTAATGTAATGGTAAAGCTTCTGCCAACACTGGTTTCAATAAACTTGCTGTTTTCTGTGTTTCTAATAGCAAAAAACAATATAAAAAACAGCACAACTGAAACTGCTATTATTAAAATACCTGCTGAAGCTCTACCAGTCCCTGTATTGGCCATTAAATGTACCGATATATTCAGCAAAGCCCTGTTCGGGAACCGTAATACTGAAGTTTCCCTGCATTGTCTGCGGGATGCCGGAGCTGTCAGGTTCTGTTAATGTACCTTGAATAGGCCCTGTAGCTTTATACCCGCCAAAATTGCATGAGAAATTACCATTAAATATCTTCTTATCAGCAGAAGTAACGGTGCACTCTGCAACCGCGCCTACCATATTAAGCGAGAAGTCTCCCTGCGATGTCTTGGGGTTCCATATTAATTTTGCAACCCCTGTAAGAAGAGGCGGGTTTATAACATTTCTTACGCAGCCTTCTATTCCCCCGGTGTATGTATATGTAGACTCAGCAGTTTCGCTGGTTTGGGCAAATGATAAAGAGAATGCACATGCTATCACAACAAGCACTACTGAAACGATTAACCATCTTTTCATTCATTCCCCTTTTTTTTAATGCAGTAACTTAATCATCAAGATCAACCTGGCCTAAGTCCCCGACGCCATAATCAGGGAGAAGCTTTTCTCTTTCACCTGTGCCCTCTTCGTATATGTCGGAATACTCTACGGGCGTATCATGTATTTCTTCATCAGTAATGGCCTTATCTTCAGGATATGTATCTGCACTATCTACAACGAGTTTTTCTGCTGCATAGCCCGGGCTTTTATCAGTGTCAACAGCAGAATTATCCTCAGCATGGCAATATGCGCAGATTAACAAAACAGCCAAAATCAATAATGCTTTTTTCATAAGACTTCTCCTTGTTCAATATATTTTAGCGCTTATTTTACGGATTGTAAACAAGTAGTTTATTATAAGCGCGTTTTATTGTTGCGATAAGAAACCTTTTTAATTTTTAAAATCTATGGGGTATAGCCTATCAAAAAGGCCCACTGCCGCAACATGTAATTAATATACTTATTGATGGGTTTTTTGTTTTAAAGATTGTGATATGAATGTAGTACTTTAATTATAGTTGTTTTAGCGGTAATAAGGATTAGGCGACGGAGTCAATTATTACTGCCACTCTACGCAAAACCGTTAAATTGTTTATGCTTATTGCTCGCCTTACCACACCCACGGGGTTAGATGTTGTGTCCCAGAGCATCCCTGCCCGGGAGGGCTCGTATGTCTCCTCCCGCATAATAGCTTTTAATTTTTTGGAAAAATCCGCGATGGAGAAATGTTGCACTGCCAGCGATTCTTCGTTGAGAAACCCTTCTATGGCATTCAGCCGATATTCCCCTATGTCGGCAAGCCCATATTTATATTGTTTGCGAAAACCGGAAACCATGCCCCCTTCGTAAGCCTCCTTTTCAGTTACCACCCCTGCGTCAACCAATAATCGTATGGCGGGGTTATCGGTCTTCTCTTTGAAACATTTTAATAAATTAATCTTTAGATGTAAAAAAAACCGGTATATTTTTAAAATCTCCTGATTCCTTATAGGCGCATTCATTGTCGGGGATATTCTTTCCCTTAGAGGTGTTATTATGGTTTCAGGCCTTTTCAACACGCCAAATGGGCCATTACCGCCCACCTCATCTTTTTTTAAATAAAGCGGCGGCAGCCCATTATTCATAAGGACATAATTCAAAAGAAACCAGCCCAACCGATGGTGCCCAACACCTGGATGGCCCAATTTCCCTGTGTCTTCCAACTCATGAATTTTATCAAATCCCGGTAACCCCGGGCAGCCGTACATGCCAAAAGAACTGCTTACCAACAGCTGGGTTTCAGGTAAAGTGCCCACTACTATAACGTAGGTACTGGCGGCAGCATCCAAGGCCTCTTCTGCTGTGGGCCATTTTTGATTAATCTTTTTTAAAAGACGTTGAAAATCTATAAAATGACCGCTTCTTATCGATTCAAGCCTTTGCTTTTGTACTTCTGGCGTGTAAAGAGGATTAATATCATCCCCCCTGAATTTTTCAAATAAAGTAATAATATCTCCCCATGTAATAGGATTTTTGCCGGACAGGTGTTCATTAAAATATTGGACTCCCCTGTAAAAATATCTACTACCACCCGAATAAACGCATTTATCCAAATCCAGATAATACCTATCGCTTTCCGCAAAAGATAATTTCATAGGCCTTGAATGAGCTTTGGCAGGAGGCCTTAGTGCGCGGTTAGTTGATAGTTCATTGTTCATTGCCTGTCCCGAGCGACCTGTGGTGAGCAAAGTCGAACCAAGTCGAGGGATTGATAGATGATAACCAATACCACTGCCCTGAAATAAAAACACGGCTAAAATTATAATTGTTAGGATCTCTTTTATGGATTGCCGGTCGCTATCAGGCAGTTTTTTAAGTATGTGTATCATGGTTATTTTTTGATGAGCTTAACAACTTTTGTGACATTTTCGGTTAGGAAAATCTTTACCCGCTGAGCAAATTCGCCCTGCCAACTTTTGCTTAAGGCAAATTTAAACATATTGTAATTAACAGTGGACACCTCTTCATATTTGCCTTCCTGTATAAGAAAGGTCCTTAAGTCGTCCCATTTCTGGCTGTTCTCTGTTTTTGAAGGGGGTTTCAGCTCTTGCCGTTCTTCTATCTTAAGCCTTGCAGTAGGCCCATCTATCAGGGAGATGCCTTCTCTTTCGGCAAATTCTATGGCTGCCTCTTTTATCTTATCCTGTTCTCTTTCTATATCGTCTATTTCTTTTTTTAATCTTTCCTTTTCGCTTTCAAAAACCGCGTACTTTGATACCAATACAACGCCTTCATCGTTTTTGTATTCATTTTCAGGCAAGCCCTCTACGCTGAAAAGGTGTTTTCTCTTGGGGCATATTTCCTGGTAAGAACACCACTTGCAGAGAAAACTCTCTTTTGCAGGGAAGCCTCTTGTCGCCTCTATCTCGTTTATCAGTTTTATTGTTTCATTCTTAACTGCCCCAAGCTCATCTTTGGTACGTGCGGATATCAGTTCTTTGTCATGCGCGACAAAGTGCCAGATAAGTCTTACCCTTTTTACATCCTGCCACATCTTTTCAAGCGCTATCTGGTAAAGGGCAAGCTGTATATCCCTATCCACCTGTTGCTGATCAGGAAGAGAGCTCGAGGTCTTATAGTCATGTATCTCATAAGAAGAATCCTGCGCCTGCGATATCCTGTCTATAATGGCCTTGAATCTGTACTTATCTTCGCTATCCAGGCTGAATGTAAAAACCCTTTCAATACCAAGCACGCGTGATTGATTAAAGGGGTGGTATCTTTTGTAATAGCTGCTGATTGCCTCAATGCCTATTTTTCTATAATCGTCAGCAGTTCTGTCTTTTTTTACTATAAAGACATTCTCGGAATACTTCTCATCCCACTGGCTGTTGTAGTGCTCGATAAGCTCATTCACAGAAGGGGCTTTAAATCTTATGTCCTTATAAAGAAGCTCCATTGCCTCATGAAAACGGCTTCCCATAAAGGCCTCTATGGGCTTGGTTTTTCTCTTTATGCCGTCTATGTAATTTAATTTATACTTTAAAGGGCATTGTTTGAATGTCTCAAGCCTTGAGTATGAATATGTTGTGCTCATGATTATACAAGTTTATCAAAAAATTGTTTATATTACAATACATTATGCCTGATAACGCTATAATACGATTCAAGCAGCTGAAGATATCAAAAATAATATTTCCGAGGCCCTTCTGCCAGCAGGTTTACTGGATATTGTTTTCGGAGAAATAGAAATAACCATCTCAGCTTTGATCGGCTCGTTTTCAGCCCCCCCTGCTGATGA
>CAZBNF010000033.1:0-13103 GCA_964493115.1 uncultured Planctomycetia bacterium
TTGATGAATCAAGCAGTTTTTTTAAGCAGGCATTAAGAGCCCTTGTGCGAACCAAGGCAAAGGTAGAGCCTGTTAGCTTTGATCTTAGCAAATATGACCTTGTCTGTATTGGTACTCCTGTCTGGGCGTTTGGGCCGGCACCCGCAATGAATACATATTTATCTCAATGCAGAGGGTTGAAGGGAAAAGATGCTATAGCGTTTACGACTTATGGAAGCGGGACAGGTAACGGCCAATGTATAAATTACATTAAGAATATTTTAAATAAGAAAGGTGTTAAAATTTGCAGGAGTTTTACAGCTAAAGGCGCAAGAACAAGAGATAAAGGCTACCTAGAATCCATAGTAAATAGCCCTAATTAATAGAATAGTCAGAATAGTCAGAATAAAAAAGATTTCTCTTGACAAAAAGCCCCCCTAGGTATAATATATGCCCCTCTAGAAAAGCAGCTAACTCGTAGATATGTTAATCTTGCTTTATGCGTTTTGCCCCTAGATACGAGAAGCCTCCGGAATGACGGGGTAGAGGGCGTTATGGAGTAAGCGTTTTAATCCATCCAAAATCCCTTAAGTGCATTTTATTTTTTATCTTGTAGTGTACTAAGGAAGAGCAATCATTCCTTTTATATTTTCAGTATCATTTTTACAAGGATAGAAGTTTCTCTATATAGTGTAAATTATGGAAAAGATATGGTACAAAAATACATAGTGGAAAAACCATGGGGCAGGTTTGAGCAATTCACAAAGCAAGAACCTGTTACGGTAAAGATTATTACCATAAACCCAAACGAGTCTTTGAGCCTGCAATACCATCATAAAAGGGCAGAGTTTTGGAAGATCCTATCTGGAAAGGGAGAACTCACGTTGGGAGATTCTATTATACAGGCTAATGAAGGCGATGAATATTTTATAGAAAAAGAACAAAAACACCGGATAAAGGCAAACAGCTTACAGGTCAGGATACTTGAGATATCATTTGGCGATTTTGATGAAAATGACATAGTAAGATTAGAAGATAAATATAACAGAGAAAGGTGAAAGGCGAAAGGTGCTAAGATGATATGGAAGAAAAGAATAATTGTAAAGAAAGACAGTTTAGTGAAGGATAAGGAAAAGGCGGTTAAAAAACCTAAGAAAAAAACAGAGGATAAAAGTCTAAAATACCCCATAGGCGTAATTGCTGATAAAGGACAATTGTCTTTGTTTTTCAAATCATCCGCGATAGAGAAAACAGGGTTATACCTTTCCAAGAGTAAAACCGGCATGAGCTTTAAGGCCTCTAATGCAAAGATATCAGCTGTTTCTGATAAAGGCAAGGCAGAGGGCATGTCACAGCGCGAGCGCATAAGCATATCCCCTTTTGATAAAGGATATTTTATGGCCTTTCTCCAGCAGGGGAAAACCTCAGCTTGTCTTATGGGAGCGGTTTCGAAAGACTTAAAAAATTTTAAAACAATAGGAAAAATTTCTACAGCTAAAGAGCAAGGTACCTTAGCCCCTAATTATAGATGCAGGGATCAGTATGTGGTATATCTGGGAAATGGCTCTATAAGGACAGCCACTTCAACGGATCTTGTGAAGTGGAAAATATCAGATTCAGCATGCCTTGAACCCAGAAACGATTTTTTTGACAAGTCCGCGCTTACAGTATTATCCGTTTCCCTTACCACATATGGGCTTCTGGTAATATATGACGCATCGTATAAGGAAAAAGACCGCCAGGTACTGCAGGTCGGCGGTGCTTTATTTTCTATATATGATCCGAACAGCCTTATATGGCGCTCAGAAACGCCTCTTTGGCAGGAAAATCTGCCTGCAGGAAGTGAGCAGGTTTATTCAATAGGCGCGGCGTTTTATAAAGAAAAGATATTTCTTTATTTTGCTTCACAGGCCAAAAGGCTTATGGCTGTTTCTATTGACAAGCCATTTCCGGGTATCGGCGAGAAAAAGGCCTTTGCGAAGCTCAAGAGATTTTATAAAAACCCCATAATTGTTCCTAACGCTTTAAATGAATGGGAATCCGAGGCAACGTTTAATCCCGCTGCTTTATATGATGATGGCAAAGTGCACCTTCTCTACAGGGCTGTCGGCAGAGGCGGTTTTTCCTGCCTTGGTTATGCCTCGACAAAAGATGGTTTTACAATTGAGGAAACTTCAAATGAACCGGCATATTACCCTACACAGGGATTTGAAGGGGTGCATACGAAGCCTAAGCAGAGGACAGACCTTTATAAGTCAGGTGCCGGCTGGGGCGGGTGCGAAGATCCAAAGCTTACAGCGATTGATGATACGGTATATCTTACATATGTCGCGTATTCAGGCTATTCACATCCGCGTATTGCCTTAAGCTCCATAGACAGGGATGATTTCAGAAAAAAGAATTGGAAATGGAAAGAGCCTGTTTTGATATCAGAGCCGGGTGTGGTAAATAAAAGCGGATGCTTGCTCCCGGAGAGGGTTAAAGGAAAATACGTTATTTTCCACAGGGTATTTCCGCACATACTTATTGATTATAGGGATGACCTTAAGTTCGAAGATGGTAAATGGCTTGATGCTAAGGCAAGAATTACAACGCGTCCCGGCATGTGGGACAGCAGAAAACTCAGTGTTGGCGCGACGCCAATTAAGACAGAAGAAGGCTGGTTGGTTATATATCACGCGGTTGATGACAGAGACGATGCCCGTTATAAGATAGGGGCAATGATACTTGATGCCGAAGACCCTTCCAGGGTATTATATAGAACCAGCAGCCCAATATTACAACCGGATAAGCATTATGAGAATGACGGAAAGCCCGGGGTTGTTTATCCATGCGGTGCTGTAGTTCTCAACAAGGAACTTTTTGTATATTATGGCGGAGGCGATAAAGTAGTGTGCTGCGCAACTGCCCAGCTTGATAAGTTCGTTGATAATGTTAAGAAAGATCGGGCAACTGGCTATACGCTTAAGGAAGTAGCTTATTCATAGAATTCGATATATTGGGGACAGGCCGCTAAAAAGATCATCTTAAATTTTAGAGACTGTCCCCAAACCATAATATTGGGATAAAAGAAAGGTTAATCGATATGTTTTCGGTAAAACGCTCAGCATATAACCCTATTATTAAACCAGGTAATAAATATCAATGGGAGACATCAGCAGCCTTTAACTGGTCTGCTGTAAATGATAAAAAGGATAAAAAAACCACACACTGTGTATATCGTGCTATATCAGAACCCGATCTGGTGCCCCAAAGTTCCCCCTATATTTCTACAATAGGATATGCCAAAAGCATAGATGGTATTTTTTACGACAAAAAATCTCAGCTAGTAAAACCAGAATTTACATGGGAAAGATATGGCTGTGAAGACCCCCGTATTACAGAACTAGATGGCAAATACTATATATTTTATACAGCTTTATCCGCGTTTCCTTTCAGGTATTTTGGAATAAAAGTAGCATGCGCTGTAACAAGAGATTTTAAAACGCTAGAATCAAAACACCTCGTGACTCCTTTTAATGCGAAGGCCATGGCGCTTTTCCCCGGCAGGATAAACGGTAAATTAACCGCTGTGCTCACAGCAAACACTGATAATGCTAAGCGCACAGCACGCATAGCAATTGCCCAATTTGATCACGAAGAAGAGATCTGGGACATAGCTTATTGGCGAGACTGGTATAAGAGAATAAGTAAAAACGTGCTTCATATAAGAAGGGCGGCTACAGACCATGTTGAAGTAGGGGCGGCCCCCGTAAAGACTAAAGATGGCTGGCTTCTTGTCTATGCGCACATACAAAATTATCCGACAGATCATAAAATATTCGGCATAGAAGCGCTCCTTCTGGATCTTAAGGACCCGCGAAAAATTGTAGGCCGCACAAAACACCCGATAATGGTACCTGAGGAAAGTTATGAAAAATATGGCCAGGTACCAAACGTAATATTTCCTTCAGGAGCCCTTATAAGGGATAAAAATTTAAACATATTTTATGGCGCCGCTGATACTACATCGTGCGTCGCCGAGGTTAAGCTTGACGGCCTTTTACAGAGCATGAGCCCTAAGGGCAGGGAGAGCTACTCTACGCGTTTTAATAAAAACCCTATTATGCGCCCTGTAAAAAAACATCCATGGGAAAGCAAAGCTGTTTTTAATCCCGCGGCAATTGACCTGGACGGTAGGGTACATATAATATACAGGGCAAACGCGGAAAATAATACCTCGACAATGGGTTATGCTGTAAGCAAAAACGGACTTAATATAGATGAGCGCCTTCCCGAGCCTATATATACGCCCAGGGCTGATTTTGAGATGAAAAAAATAATAAATGGCAATTCTGGATGCGAGGACCCCAGAATAGTAAAAATCGGCAATATATTGTATATGTTTTATACGGCGTATAATGGTATAACCGTACCAAGGGTTGCCATGACATGGATCTCAGTAAACGATTTCTTAAAAAGAAAGTGGAACTGGTCAAGGCCTGTCCTTGTAACGCCTCCTGGCATCGATGACAAGGATGCATGCATCTTTCCTGAAAAAATAGACGGCAAGTATTGTTTTATTCATCGGATCAATCATAAAATCTGTATTGATTTTTGGACCTCTTTTAAGGCAGCGCCCAAGGAAACTACACGCGGCATTATGCTGATGGGCTCAAGATACGGCATGTGGGACAGTAAAAAAATAGGACTTGCAGGCCCTCCCTTAAAGACAAAAGCAGGCTGGCTTATGTTTTATCATGGCATAGGGGAAGACCTCCATTATCGCCTTGGCGCAGCCCTGCTTGATATAAAAAACCCTTTGACTATCCTTTCACGCACAGACGAGGCTATCTTGGAGCCTGTTAAAAAATATGAAAAGCAAGGCCAGATCCCTAACGTTGTGTTTCCATGCTCGCATATCCTAAGAGGTGATACTATATACCACTATTATGGCGGCGCAGATTCTGTTATCGGTGTTGCCACCCAGAAGCTTTCCAAAATTTTATCAACTCTTGCTGTTTAAAAATTAGGGACAGCTGCTAATTAAAAACATTACGTAAATATAATTAATTAGTAGCTGTCCCTAATTTTAAGTTCCTAGTTTTCTGCTGGACAAAGATAGCGATATCGTTTATAATTTTTAGGAATGGGAGCGCCTTATGCAGAGACGGATATCAATAATCTCACCTGAAATCAAAGAAATCGTAAGCCTGCCCGATAAAAACGAAAAGCTGAAAGAGCTGTTTTCGGATTTTCATCCAAGAGACATATTTGAGTTATGTGAAGATCTTGAGCCGGAGGAAAATGCTCAGATCATCATTGCCCTGGGCAGGCCTTTGGGTATCGAATTTTTTCAGCATTTTAAGATAGGCCAGCAGCGAGAGATATTCCGGCATTTTTCAAAGGACTGGATGGCGGATATCCTGGAAGAGATGGCCCCTGATGAAAGGGCAGATTTTATAAAGGCCCTTCCTAAAAAGCGCGTAGAAGAGATACTCCCTCTTGTCGCCCAGGCAGAACGAAATGACATAAAAAGGCTTATACAGTTTAAAGAAGGCACTGCCGGCTCAGTGCTTACCACAGAGTATGCGGCTCTTTCTCAGGGCATAACGGTAAAAGAGGCTATCAATAAACTCAAGCTGCAGGCCTTTAACCGTGAAACCATATATTATATTTACATCGTAGATGATGAAAGAAAGCTCATTGGCTTTGTATCCCTTAAGGACCTTATTATAGCAGAATCCGGAAACGTTATAAAAGATATCATGCATACTAATATAATAAGCGCTAATGTAAATGATGATAAGGAAGACGTTGCCAAAAAACTCGCAGACTATGATATTTTAGCGATTCCTATTATTGATGACGATAATAGATTGATAGGAATAGTTACTCACGATGATGTTGTCGATGTCATTATACAGGAAAACACAGAAGACATGTATAAGTACGGTGCCGCGGGTAATTATATAGATTATATGGGATCCAAATCCTCCACCATAGCAAGACAAAGAATACTCTGGCTTATGGTGTTGGTGGTAATGGGTTTTGTTTCAGGCTGGATTATGGAAAGATATGCCTTTCAGCTTGAGGCAGTGGTTGCCCTGGTGTTTTTTATCCCGCTCCTTTGCGATTCAGGGGGTAACGCGGGCACACAATCGTCAACAGTTGTTATACGCGGCCTTGCCACAGGCGAGATAAAGATGAACGAGGTGTTAAAGGTTTTCTGGAAAGAGTTGAAGGCAGGGTTATTAGTTGGCATGGCAATGGGCCTATTAGCTGCTGTGAGAGCTATAATCATGAACAGGAATCCCATGCTGGCTATAACAGTAGGCCTTGCCATGATAGCTACTGTAATAGTTGCGACAACCTTAGGAGCGGTCCTTCCTATTATGTTTAAAAAAATGAGGCTCGATCCTGCTCTTATGTCAGGGCCTTTTATCACAAGCATAGTGGATATTGTTTCATTGTTTGTATATCTGCATATAGCAATGATTGTTTTCAGTTTATAAGAAAAGAGACATTATGATAGTAAAGGGTGTAAATTTTGGCGGGTGGCTTCTTATGGAAGGGTATATCTTAGGCGGCCGGAACATACCTGAAGGAGAATTTAAATCTAGATTTAGCAGAATATACGGCAAAAAAGAGCTGGGTTTTTTTGAATCAGAATTCAGAAACACTTATATAACCAAAGAAGATTTCAAGATCGTATCATTATGGGGAGCTAATTGCATAAGACTGCCCTTTCACTATAAGTTTTTTGAAAAAAGCCCTTATAAGTATAATGAGCAGTCGTTTTCTTTTATAAAAAAGATACTCTCATGGGCCCAAGACTGCGGTGTAAAAGTAATCCTTGATCTACATGCGGCATGCGGCAGCCAGAATCATGATTGGCATTCTGATTCGAGAGGCAAGGCGCTTCTCTGGGAAAGGCCCGAGTATCGGGACAGGACATATAGCTTGTGGGAGTATCTGGCGTCAAAGCTGAAAAACGAAAAAGCCCTTTATGGCTACGATGTCTTAAATGAAGCTGTAGTGGGCAAAGATCGGCTCGGTACCCTTAAAAATTTTTACAAGGATACTGTAAAGGCAATCAGGAGAGCGGATAGTAAACATAAAATATTTCTTGAGGGAAACAGCTGGGCCCAGCAGGTGGAATTCTTGGCTGATATTCTTTCAGACAACACACATATAAGTATCCATACATATCAGCCTCTTAATTTTACATTTAACTTTAAAAGAAATTACAAATACCCCGGGAAAGCTGACGGTACAGTATGGGATAAAAGACAAATGACGAGATACTTGAAGCCCTATAAAGTGTTTTCCGAAAAAAATAAATGCGATATACTTGTAGGGGAGTTTGGCGTGAATTATCGCGGCAATGCATATGGTGAAACACTATGGCTTAATGATATATTAAGCACCTTTCAAGAGTTCGGTTTTGGCTGGACATATTGGACATACAAGGCGGTAAGCCTTGGGGTATTCCCTGACGGGATAATGCAGTATAGTGATAATCCTTCATGGATAAGACGCGAAGGCCCTGTCTATGGCCTTGAAAATCTATACGAACAATGGGGCAGGTATAAGAAGGATATTATAAATTCGTGGAAGACAAAAAGCTTTTTTGCTAATAGAGATATGTTATCTGTTTTGGGGAGGTATTTTTAATTTATGGAAATACGTAATTTTGTAACAGACATAATCGACAAGGATCTTGAATCAGCTAAGTGCGCGAAAAAAATTCACACTCGTTTTCCGCCTGAACCCAATGGCTATCTTCATATCGGTCACGCAAAGTCAATATGCCTGAACTTTGGAATTGCCGGGGAATATAGCGGGTTGTGTAATCTGCGTTTTGATGATACAAACCCTGAAAAAGAAGAGACGGAGTATGTCGAATCCATTAAAGAGGATGTGCGCTGGCTTGGCTTTGACTGGCAGGATCGACTATTTTATACCTCAGATTATTTTGATAAGCTGTATGGATATGCTATAAAGCTCATAGAAAAGTCAAAGGCTTACGTATGTGACCTCTCACCCGATGAGATAAGGCAATACAGAGGCACCCTTACGGAGCCGGGTAAGAACAGCCCGTATCGGGAGCGTTCTACTGAAGAAAATCTCAATCTTTTTAAGTGCATGAGAAGCGACGAGCCTGAAGACGGCTCTCGTGTTTTAAGGGCCAAGATAGACATGGCGCATCCAAATATGGTCATGCGCGACCCTGCTTTGTATCGTATAAAGAAAGGGCATCACCACAGGACTGGCGATAAATGGATGATATATCCTATGTATGATTTTGCTCATTGCATATCAGATTCCATAGAAGGCATAACCCATTCTATCTGCACGTTGGAATTTGAGAACAACCGGCCGCTATATGACTGGATACTCAACGCGCTTGATATACATCATCCCCGACAGATAGAGTTTGCCAGGTTAAACTTGACATATACAATCCTTAGTAAGAGAAAACTTATAGAGCTTGTAAGAGAAAAACATGTAAGCGGATGGGATGACCCCCGCATGCCTACTATATCGGGCCTTAGAAGGCGTGGGTATACTCCCAGCGCGATAAGAGGTTTCTGCAAAGAAATAGGCGTATCCAAGACAAACAGCACTATTGATGTGACCGTACTCGAAAACAGTATAAGGGGCGAGCTTAATAAAACAGCTCCCCGTGTAATGGCTGTGCTTAACCCCCTTAAAGTTACGATTATAAATTATCCTGAAAGCAAGGATGAACTGCTTGAGGCAATAAATAATCCTGAGGACGATAGCTTTGGCACAAGAAAAGTACCGTTTTCCCGGGAGATTTATATCGAGAAAGATGATTTTAAAGAAGAGCCGCCTAAGAAATTTTTCCGTTTAGCACCTGGGCGCGAGGTAAGGCTGAGATATGCTTATTTTATAAAATGCGAAGAAGTTGTAAAAGACACAGCGGGAAACATCGTCGAGCTTAAATGTTCTTATGACCCTGCTACGCGCGGAGGAGATTCTCCTGACGGGAGAAAGGTAAAGGCAACGCTTCACTGGGTGTCAGCACGGCATGCAAAACAGGCAGAAGTACGGCTTTATGATCACCTTTTTGTAAAACCAGACCCTGAAGATACAGAAGATGGCAAGGACTATAAATCAAATATCAATCCAGAATCCTTTAAAACAATATATCCTGTTTTTGTAGAGCCCAGCCTGCTTGATGCGGGCCGTGGCGCTTCTTACCAGTTTGAAAGGCAGGGATATTTTTGCCTTGACAGGGATTCATCCTCAGAAAGATTAGTGTTTAACCGCATTGTATGCCTGCGCGATACCTGGGCGAATATCGAAAAATCAACCAAATAGATTTGTAAGGGTGAAACTTCTCTACGCAATGCCCTGTCTAATATAGCAGGGAAAGGTTATATGCAAGAGTTATCAAGAGATATCATATCAAAAGCAGCCAAAGGCGATATTGATGCCTTTGAGAAGATATATCAGCATACGAACCTATTCGTTTTTAATGTAGCGTTGCGGATTGCGGGAAACAAGGAAGACGCAAAAGAGATAGCCCAGGATGTTTTTGTTAAGCTTTACAGAAAATTAGACAATTTTATGTTTAAGTCATCTTTTAAGACATGGGTCTATAGGATTACGGCAAATACAGCGATAAATACGGTAAAAAGGATTAAGAGACAAGGTAAGAACATATTAAGTTATGATGACAACATCAAGTTAAAGGAACATATAGACGGAGTAAACTCTACTGCTATGGAGAATACAGATTCGCAGCTGTTAGACAGGTTATTAAGCAGCCTTGACCTTGATCAGCGTGCATGCATTGCGCTGCGCAGCGTGGAGGGCTTAAGCTATAAGCAGATATCAGAGGCATTAAATGTCAATATTAATACAGTGCGAACAAGGATTAAAAGAGCAAGAGAATCTATGATGAAGCTTTTAGATAAGGGGGGCGAGTCTCATGAAATGTAAAAGGATAAAAGAACTTCTACTGACTGATTATATCGATGATGGAATAGATGTAGTTTTAAGAGAAGAGTTTGATAAGCACGTAGCCAGTTGTACGTCTTGTGGCAGTTATAAGATGAGCATAGATAAAGGCCTTTCCCCTTTGTTTAAAAAGGCCGGGGTTAAACCTCCGCAGGATGAAATCTGGCAGAATATAAGAACGAGAATAACTCACGACAATCAAGAGGCAGCAAGCAAGGTCTTTGCTCTCAGCCCTTTCTTAAGAAGAAACATTTTTGCTTTTGCAACAGCAGTTGTTTTATTATTTGTGATAATAAGTTTTCGGGTTGTAAGCAACAGTCAGAGAGCAGCTGTAAACAATTTTCTTTTAGCGGAGGGCAGTTTCCTATACAGCTTAAGCAGCTATAATGGCCAGGAAACTTTTAATCATGCAGATTTCGGAACAGCTGTAGAGGAATATATTTTTTAATGCATCGAAACTTTTTTGTATTACCCTGTGTCTAACATAGGGAAAGGGGGATGGGAAAATGAAGAGAAAATCATTGATAAGCGCAGGTATTCTTGTAATGGTCACATCGTTTTTGTTAGCAGTAATGCCCGTATATGCAGAAAAAGATAGTGATTATTGTCAGCCGCGGAAGAACGGGGGCAGCCAGAAGCAGGAGAAATTCGATAATATGATAGAAAAGCTTAATTTGTCCCAGGAGCAAGTAGTGCAGCTTAAAAGCCATAAGCAGTCGAGAAGGCAGTCGCACGAGAAACTCATCTCTGTGCTAAAAAAGCAGAAAGAGCAGCTTAAGGTTGAGCTTGAAAAGCCCGAATCAGATAATGTCAAGATCAAGGAAATAGCTAGCTCTATCAAGCAGACACAGTCTGAGATGGTAGATGAAAGGATAAAGGGCATATTGGAAATTAAGGTTATACTTACTCAGGAACAATTTAAGGAATTTCAGGCGGCAATGGGCCGTCATATGAAACGTAAGATGCGGAATGCCGATGGCGAAGAAAAATCTTTAGGCAACAAACGCAAATCAAAGCAGTACTAATCTCAGGGACGGTTCTCAAGCACAACAATGCCTGCCGGCAGGCGTGTACGAGAACCGTCCCTGAAACATATTGACATTAATGTGTCAGTATGTTCTAATAATGTATTATAGGGGAGGCCGGGGGCAATTGGCCTGAGAGTCCTGTTTAGATGCAGGAGACCCGTAGAACCTGATCTGGGTAATGCCAGCGTAGGGAGCCAAAAATATAGTATAACCTATGCTGACAGGCATAGGTTTTTTTATGAATATTATCAAAGATAATACACTTTACCTTATCTTAAGTGCAGAGTATGCAAATGGAAGGCCTGTGCTGGACATAGCAGAACAGGCCCTTGATGCAGGAGCAGGCATGCTGCAGATGAGAGAAAAGTCCCTTTCGGAAGAAGCCCTTTTGGCCCTTGGCAGAAAGCTACTATGCTTATGCAAGAAAAACGCCGTGCCTTTTATTGTAAACGATAACCCCTATATCGCAAAAAAACTTAATGCAGACGGGGTGCACTTAGGTCAGGAAGACGTAAAAAAATACCCTCTTAATGATACGCGCAATATGCTTGGCAGAGATAAGATTATTGGCATATCTACTCACTCCGTAGCAGAGTTTAAAAATGCCAACAGGCAGGCGTTTGATTATATAGCATTTGGCCCTGTATTTCCCACCAAGACGAAAGATTATCATATAGGTACAGGCGACATAGAAGAAGTATTAAAAATATCTCAGAAACCCGTTTTTTTTATAGGTGGTGTAAACATTTCGAATATCAATATTCTTATAGAAAAAGGTGCAAAGAATATAGCAGTTATAAGGGCCATAACAGAGGCTGATGATATAGCCTTAGTGGCAAAAACACTTAAGAAACGCTTCTCGGGCCCCTGTCGCTTTGCTTCGCAAAGCGAAGCAGCAGGGGCTCGAGAAGCGTTTCTAATAAAAATAAACGGGAAAGAGCGTTCTGTATCAAAGCCAGGAAACCTTTCAGAGCTTTTAGAAAATGCGGGATTATCCAAAAAAGCTATAGTTATTGAACACAACTATAATATTGTGCCAAAGGAAAAATGGCATGAAACAACCATTGTCGAAGGGGATAACATTGAGATAGTAAGTTTTGTTGGAGGAGGATAAGATGGAAGATTGTTTAAGCATAGCCGGTAAATTGCTTTCTAACAGGCTTTTTATAGGTACAGGCAAGTTCCCTGATAAGCGTATTGTAAAGGATGTTATCCGGGCATCGGGCTGTGAGGCTGTGACAGTAGCCTTAAGGCGGGTGGATGAGGATTCAGAAGAGGAAAATATTTTAGATTATATCCCAGAGAATTGCACTGTTATGATAAATACATCAGGCGCCAGGAATGCTGACGAGGCCATAAGGATAGCGCGCCTTGGAAAGGCAATGGGCTGTGGAAACTGGATCAAGATAGAGGTCATATCAGATAATAAATATCTTTTGCCGGATAATATGGAGACATTAAAAGCGACAGAGGTGTTGGCAAAAGAGGGTTTTTCTGTGTTTGCGTATATGAATCCGGATCTAGTGATAGCAAGGCAGCTTGCAAAAGCAGGCGCAGCAGCTGTTATGCCTTTAGGCTCCCCCATAGGAAGCAACAGGGGCTTGAAGACAGAAGAGCTTGTAAGGATAATAGTAAATGAAATAGCAATACCTGTTATAGTAGATGCCGGCCTTGGAAGGCCCTCAGATGCAGCAGCATGTATGGAAATGGGTTGTGATGCTGTGCTGGTAAATACAGCTATTGCAACTGCTCATAACCCTGTAAAAGAAGCAGAGGCATTTAATCTTGCCGTAAAGGCAGGCAGGCTACACCATCTTTTAGGCAGCATAAAGACAATGCCTCATGCTAAAGCATCGTCCCCTCTTACAGGTTTTTTAAGGGATATTAAATAAGGTATGAATTTCTCTGATAGTATAAAGAAATACGAATCCATCGATTTTAAAAAAACCTTTTCCTCTGTCAATGTAAAACAGGTAGAGTCAGCTTTAGCTAAAGATGTCTTGGATATAGATGATTTTTTAACCCTGCTTTCACCTGCGGCTGCTTCCTGCCTTGAGCCAATGGCGGAGAAAGCCTATAAAAGTACCCTTCAGAACTTCGGAAAGACAATTCAGCTTTACACCC
>CAZBNF010000034.1:0-12722 GCA_964493115.1 uncultured Planctomycetia bacterium
GACGGACTTTATGTAATGGCCGCATTCGATTCAAATCCTAAAAAGATAGGAAAAAGCATAGCTAATATCACGGTTGAGCCTGTTGATAAATTAGCAGAAAATGTCTCTAAAAAAAACATATCAATTGCAATTATAACAACACCCGCTGACCAGGCACAGGATGTTGCCGACAGGCTTATCGGCGCAGGCGTATACTGTATAATGAATTTTGCGCCGATTAAACTTAATGTGCCTGAAAATGTTAAGGTCGAAAATGTTGACTTGTCTCATGCCCTTGAGACGCTTACTTATTTTGCGGGGAAATAATAAAAACCAGGAGGAATGATATGGCAAAGATATTGATGGTAGATGACGATAAGGAGTTCGCCGAGGCAGGTAAGGCTGTGCTTGAGGCAAGCGGACACAGCGTGTCGATGATTCACAATGCAATAGAGGCAGAGGCAAAGATAGATAAGGAGAAATTTGATATAATATTTCTTGATATAATGATGCAGGAGGCAGATGATGGCATAGCCTTAGCAGGAAGACTTAAGAAAAAAGGCATTAAAACACCTATAATAATGCTTAGCGGGGTCAGCAAGGTTACGGGTTATGAGTATGGGAAATGCAACGAGGCGCTGCCTTGCACTGATTTTCTTGAAAAACCGGTGAGTCCTGAAGACCTTATAAATAAGGTCAACTCTGTGTTGAAAAAATAGATAAGGAGTATTTATTATGACAAAACAATGCGCAGTCCATAAAAAGACAGCAATAGACGGCAAAGAAGTTGTGATATGCGATGAAACGCGTTCAGGGCTGCTCCCTGTTTTACAAGGCATACAGGATAAGAAAGGCTATATATCAGACAAAGACATGCAGGAGGTTGCTGACAGGTTTGATATACACCCTGTTGAGGTATATTCTGTAATAACATTTTATTCTTTTCTTACAGCGAAAAATAAGGGAAAACATACAATCAGAATAAGCAATTGTATGCCTAATATAATGGCTGGAAGCAAAAAGATAGAGAAGGGCTTTGAGAAAGCCCTTAAAATAAGGATAGGCGAAACCACAAAAGATAAGAAGATCACCCTTGAGGAAACAGGCTGTATAGGCATGTGCGATATGGCCCCCGCTGCTCTTATAGATGGCGAGCTTGTAGGGAATATTACACCAAAAAAGATCAAGGAAATAGTTAAGCGGCTAAAAAAATAAGTTTAAACAGGAGAATAGTATGCAGACAAAAAGAAAAGGCCTGATTATATTTAGCGATATAGAGGAGTATGCTGGCACAAGGCATGCTTTAAAAATCGGAAGATCAGGTGTATTAAGCGAGGTAAGAGATTCTAATCTAAGAGGCCGCGGTGGTGCTGGTTTTCCGGCGGGGATTAAACTAAACCTTGTCGCGGCCGCGCAATCAGATAAAAAATATGTGGTATGCAATGCTGATGAAGGCGAACCAGGCACATTTAAAGACAGGGTAATACTTTTAGAAAATCCTAAACTTGTTTTTGAGGGCATGATTATAGTTGCTTTTGCAAGTGGCGCTGATAAGGGTTTTCTATATCTTCGCGGCGAGTATAAATCATTTGTGCCTGAATTGGAAAAAGTTTTGAGTTCTATGAGAAAAGACAATGTTTTAGGCAAGGCCATAATGGGAAAAACAGGATTCAACTTTGATATAGAAATAAAGCTTGGTTCGGGCGCTTATGTATGCGGAGAAGAGACCGCTCTTATAGAGTCGCTTGAAGGAAACCGTGGCGAGCCGAGAAACCGTCCGCCTTTTCCGGTAAATACAGGCTATAATGGCTGTCCAACTGTATTAAACAATGTTGAGACATTTGTGAATATCCCGCACATAGTGCTTAAAGGTGCCGCATGGTTTAAGGGGTTTGGTACAGAAAAATCAGCGGGAACCAAACTTATAAGTATATCAGGCGATTGCAAAAGACCTGGTGTTTATGAAATTGAATTCGGTACTACAATAAATAGTTTGTTAAAAACAGCCGGTGCCCAAGATGCAAAGGCAGTATCTGCCGGGGCATCAGGTGAGTGCGTGCAAAGAGCGCAATTTAGCAGGAAGATCTGCTTTGAGGATTTCTCAACAGGTGGGGCTATGATAGTATTTTCCAACAAGCGGAACATGCTTGATGTCGCTGATAATTTCTTAAGATTTTTTGAAGATGAGTCATGCGGACAATGCACTCCCTGCAGGGAAGGTATACCTGTTTTACTTGAAGGCCTGGAATTGATCAGCAAGGGCGAATGCTCCAAGGATTATATGGAGGACCTCTTATCATTATCAGAGACAATGCAGTCTGCCTCAAAATGCGGGCTTGGCCAGTCTTGCCCTAAGCCTTTTATATCAATACTGAATAATTTTAAACAAGAATATAAAATATCAAAAAACGTAAAGAAGGAGCAGGAGTTCAATGGCTGATAACAGACCTTTTGCACAGGATACATCAAGGGCCCCGGTAAGTCAGAGAGGCCAGGAAATAGTAGAGGTAAAAAAAGGTACCATAGGCGGCGATGTAACGATACGGATAGACGACATAGAGGTTAAGGTCCCTATGGGTACAACTATACTTGAGGCGGCAAAGAGGGTCAATATAAGAATACCTACGCTTTGCCAGCATGATGACCTATGCCTTGCAGGCGTATGCAGGGTATGCATAGTTGATGTTGAAACAGAACGCACGCTTCAGGCTTCATGTTCATACCCTATCTTCAATCCCATAAATGTGAAGACATACTCTCCAAAGGTAAGGCGCGCAAGACGCAACATAATTCAGCTGTTATTAAAAAATCACTATGGAGAGTGCTATTCATGCGCAAGGAATAATAATTGCGAGTTACAGGCGTTGGCAAAAGAGTATGGTGTAACGACATATAAGTTTGGACATATAGAAGCTCCGAGATATAAAAAAGATCAGTCAAGCTATTCAGTGGAGCGCGATATGAATAAATGTGTGCTCTGCCGTCGTTGCGTAAGGACATGTATAGACCTCCAGGAAGTAGGTACTCTGGAGGCAGCTCAAAGGGGCGCTAAGACAAAGATAGTTACTTATATGGATAGGCCTTTAAATGATGTTGTGTGTATAAGTTGCGGGCAGTGCATAAACAGATGTCCTACGGGTGCTTTAAAGGCAAAGGATCCTGCTGAAGAGGTATGGCGGGCAATAGAAGATCCCACCAAGCATGTTGTCATACAGACGGCACCGAGTCCTCGGGCTGCAATGGGCGAGGCATTCGGCCTGCCTGCAGGGACAAGCGTTACAAAAAAACTAAACACAGCGATTAAAAGAATAGGTTTTACTAAGGTATTTGATACCAATTTTACTGCTGATCTGACAATCATGGAAGAAGGTACCGAGCTACTTTTAAGGCTTAAGAAAGTGCTTGTCGATAAGGACAAAAGCGTTAAGTTGCCGCAGATTACATCGTGCTCTCCGGGATGGGTTAAATTCATTGAGTATTTTTATCCTGAAAAATTAGCGCATCTTTCAACAGCAAAAAGCCCGCAACAGATGTTTGGAACGATAGTAAAAACATGGTATGCTAAAAGAAACGGTATTGATCCTAAGACAATAGTCTCTGTTTCGCTCATGCCCTGCTCAGCTAAAAAGTTTGAATGCGAGAGGCCTGAGATGAATGACTCCGGATTTAAGGATGTAGACTATGCCCTTACCACAAGAGAATTAGCAGGTATGATAAAAGAATGTGGAATAGACCTTCCGAATCTTCCTGATTCTGATTTTGATGACCCGCTCGGCATAGGAAGCGGAGCAGGCCTTGTCTTTGGAGCGACAGGTGGTGTAATGGAGGCTGCGATAAGGACAGCGTATGAGCTTGTTACCGGAAAAGAAGTGCCATTTGATAAGCTCCGTGTAATGTCTGTTAGGGGTATGGAAGGTATAAGAAAGGCCGAGATACCTATTAAAGAGACTGTGCCTGAATGGAAGTTTTTAGAGGGCGCTACCTTGAAGGTTATGGTTGCACATGGTACTGCAAACGCCAAAAAGATAATGAAGATGCTTTGTGCGGGCGAGCTCGATAGCTATCATTTTATCGAGATTATGGCATGCCCAGGTGGGTGTATTGGAGGCGGAGGGCAGCCCATACCGACGAGCCCTGCTATACGAGAGGCACGAGTAAGAGCAATATATGCTGAAGATGAAGGCCTTGCGCTTAGAAAGTCACACGAAAACCCGATAGTTAAGCAGATATACAAGGAATTCTTAACAGATGGCCCATGTGGGCATTTAAGCCACAAGCTGCTCCATACTGATTACACCAAGCGCGGCAAATGGATCGGCAAGAAAAAGGAGGCAAAACATGCGCTATAACCCTAAGGAAACATTGGATGAGTTTAATAAACTTATGCTTGATATTGAAAAGACAATACCCGAGCAGTATAAGGCCTTTATAAATGAAAAGACAACTATTACTAAAAAGGGCAAAATTGATGAAAAGACTAAATGGCTTCTTCTTTTAGTCTCAAGCCTGACACAGAGATGTCCTGTATGCATACCGCGCGCGGTAAAACATTGCATTGATGCCGGCTGGACCAAGCAAGAGATCCTTGAGGCGTGCATGATAGCTGTGCTTGTAGGCGGTTCAAGTGTTATGACGTATGTAACATTAGTAGCTAAGTCTATTGATGAATTAGCATCCTAGATTATTCGCCCTTTGGCGCTCAAGAAACGGGCTTAAAAGATTTTATGAAAACACATAGTTTAAAATATCATATACTGGCAGCCTTATTTTTACAGATAGTGGTGATAGCCATTCTTATCGCTATTCTTGGCTACTATACCATGCAGCACGATATAATAGCCCGCGCCCAGAAAGAGGTTGTAAAAAAGATAGAGGCAGCCCAAATAGTGTATGATAATGAGATAGACAAGATAAAGACAGCCCTTATTCTTACACGCGATACAAAAAGCCTTATATCGGTAAAAAGTATATTGGATGTTGACTATGTATACGAGGTGCCGGTTTCCTCTAAAGTTAATGTCCAAAGCGAGATAGCTCGAGAGGCATTTAAAGGAAATCTCGCGGGCGGAAGCCGTATAATAGAGGCAGATGAGCTTAAGATAATCTCCAATGTATTACTGGACAGGGCAAAGACAAAGATAGAATATACCCTAAAGGCAAAGCCAGCTGATAAAAAGTTTTTAGAAAGCGCTCTTGCCATAGAATATGCCATGCCTATAATGGATTCTAACAGAGAGGTCGTTGCTGTCCGTTATGCAGGAAGGATTATCAATAAAGACTTTAATCTTGTAGATGATATAAGGGATGTTGTCTTCGGCCATGAGGTTTATAACAATAAGTTGATTGGCACTGTAACGATATTTCAGGATGACGTAAGGATAGCAACCAATGTTTTAAATTCCGCCGGGGAACGCGCTGTAGGCACAAGGGTGTCCGAAGAGGTTTATGATGCTGTTTTACAAAGAGGTGCTTCGTGGAATGATAGGGCATTTGTTGTATCTGACTGGTATCTTACAGCGTATAAACCGATAAAGAATATATCAGATAAAACAATAGGGATTATCTATGTTGGAATATTGGAGCGGCCATTTACTGATTTAATGGCAGGAAGATTCCTTATATTTTTAATTATCATTGCCATAGCCGCATTTTTAGCGTTGTTTGTATCTTATTTCTTAGCGTCAAAGATATTGAGCCCGCTGTACAGAGCTCTTAAGGCATCGGATGTTCTATCAAAAGGAGACCTGTCTTACAGGCTAAGAGAAGACAGCCCCATAAAAGAGTTTGATCAGCTTGCCGTATCATTTAATGGCATGGCGGTTAAGCTTGAGGAGCGTGAGAATAGCCTTATGGCGTCAAAAGGTCAGTTAGAAGTAATGAACAAACGCTACCTTGACCTTGTCGGTTTTGTATCGCATGAATTAAAAGGTATATTGTCCTCCATTGTATTAAACGCCTACTCTCTTAAAAATAAATTGTTAGGCCCTATAAATGAGGCACAGGAAAAAGCCCTAAGTTCTGTTACACGCAATCTCGATTACCTTTCTCAGACAGTAAAAAACTTTCTGAACTTAAGCAGGATAGAAAAGCAGGAGATGGTGCTGAATAAGACAGAAGTTTTCATAAAAAAGGATATCTTCGATGCCTCTATTGATGCCCTTAAGCAACAGGCAGAAGAAAAGAGGATGATAATACAAGATAATATAGATGAAGCTATCAAGGTCTATGCTGATTCAGGGTTATTGCATATTGTTGCAAACAACCTATTAACAAATGCGTTAAAATATGGTAAAAGAGATGGATATATAGTACTGTCTTCCAAGGTTTTTACGGATATTGTGGAGATAGAAGTATATAATGATGGCAGGCCTATATCGGCTATTGATATAGACAAGCTTTTTAAGAAATTTTCCCGGCTTGATTATGAGGGTGAAGAAAAGGCAAAAGGTACAGGTATAGGCCTTTTTATTACAAAAGAAATAATCATTCATCACGGCGGCAAGATCCGGGTTGAGCCCAAGGAAAAAGGTAATTCCTTTATTTTTCAGCTTAAAAAAGGTTAAAAGATGCGAAATACAATATTAATAATTGATGATGACAAGGATTTTGTTGACGCAATGTCAATACTTCTTAATGGTAATGGCTATAATACCATAACAGCATTTGAAAGCACAGAAGGCATACAGAAGGTCAAGAACGAATCGCCTGATCTTATACTTCTTGATATGATGATGTCTTATAAGACAGAAGGAGCTGACACTGCAAGAATAATATCAGAAGATGCCGCAAGCAGAAATATACCCATTATACTTATAACCGGTGCGCACAGAGAAATGAATTTTCCCATAGAGCTTAAGCCGGATCTCAAGCAGCTTCCAGTGAGGGCTATTATCGAAAAACCTGTAAAGCCAGAGGCGCTTCTTAAGCTTATCGAGGTGCATATAACCAAAACAGGGAAACGCCACAGGGAGATTATAGATGAGATAAGCGCGCTTGTTGAAAAATGGAAGGGTAAAAAAGGCACCCTTGTCATGATACTCCATGAGATACAGAACCATTATGGGTATGTGCCAAGGGGCATTTCTTTTGAGCTTTCACGCTTGCTCGATGTACCCTTGGCGCGTATATATGAGGTAATCACCTTTTATAATTATTTTAAGTTAGACCCACCGGGTAAATATACAATATCATTATGTATGGGTACGGCATGTTATCTGAAAGGTGCTAATGAGATACTGCAAGAGTTTAGAAATATACTTAGCGTAGAAGAGGGTCAGACAACACAAGATGGACTTTTTCACTTACAGGTTGTAAGGTGTCTTGGCTGCTGTGGATTAGCGCCGGTTGTTATGATAAACAACAAGATCCACGGCAAGGTAAAGAAAAAAGATGTAGTCGATATCATCTCAGGTTATGTAAAGATGGATCATGCAGTAAAATAAAGGCCTATATTAATGGCAAAAATAACAAAGAGCGAGCTTGACCAAATAAGAAACAAGCATAAAAAAGAACCTAAGTCCTGGATAAAGGTAGGCATGAGTACCTGTGGTGTTGCAGCAGGCGCATCAGAAGTGTTTGACCTTATGCAGAGCAGTATCAAGGAAAAAGGGCTTGATATATCTCTTAAGAAAACAGGCTGTAACGGCTTGTGCTATGCCGAGCCCATTGTAGAGGTCCATATGCCTTGGTCTGGCTCGGTAGTATACAGAAACGTTAACCAAGATGTTGTTCGCAGCATCATAGAACAGCATATATTAAATAAAAAAATATTTCAATCGGCAAGGCATGAGATAAAAGATGACAAGCAGCTAAGGGTTGTGCTTAGGAATTGTGGTGTTATAGACCCTGAGAAGATAGATGATTACATAGCTCATGATGGCTACCAAGGGTTAAAGGCTATATTATTCGGGCGTTCTCCGGATGATGTCATAAAGGAGCTTAAAGAAAGCGGTCTGCGCGGAAGAGGTGGTGGTGGATTCCCGACATGGATGAAATGGAATTTCGCAAAAGATATACAGAGCGATGAAAAATACATAATATGTAATGGCGATGAGGGCGATCCCGGCGCGTATATGGATAGAAGCATATTAGAAGGCGACCCTCATTCTGTTATAGAAGGTATGCTTATAGCAGGTTATGCGGTTGGCGCAGCTAAAGGATTTTTCTATATAAGAGCGGAATATCCTCTTGCGATTAAGCGTATCCAAAATGCAATAGAACAGGCCAGGGCATATGGCCTTATAGGGGAGAATATATTAGGAAGTAAATTTAGTTTTGAGCTTGAGATAAGATTAGGTGCAGGTGCTTTTGTATGCGGAGAAGAAACAGCCCTTATTGCCTCCATGGAAGGGAAAAGAGGTGTCCCCTCTCCAAGGCCTCCTTATCCTTCGATCAAGGGTTTATGGTCAAGGCCTACTGTTATAAATAATGTCGAGACACTTGCTAATATACCGGTTATATTTACAAAAGGCGGAAAATGGTTTTCAGCAATAGGCAGCCAGACATCAAAAGGCACCAAGGTGTTTGCCTTGACAGGAAAGGTTAAAAACTCAGGGTTGGTTGAAGTGCCCATGGGTATTACCATAAGAGAGATTGTCTTTGATATAGGCGGAGGTGTATTAGATGATAAAAAGATAAAGGCAGTCCAGACAGGTGGGCCTTCAGGGGGTGTTATACCGGCAGAACATCTTGACACGCCTGTTGACTATGAAAACCTCCAAAAGCTTGGCTCTATAATGGGATCAGGCGGTATGATAGTTATGGATGAGACAGACTGCATGGTTGATATTGCCAAGTTTTACTTAAGGTTCTGCGTTGACGAATCATGCGGTAAATGCGCACCGTGTCGTATAGGCGGGTACCAGATGCTCGGCTATCTTAAGAAGATTTCAAAAGGCCAGGCAAATATGGAGGATATAGAAAAGCTGGAGAGGATATGCAATACTGTAAAGCGGGCATCTCTTTGCGGGCTGGGCCAGACAGCGCCTAATCCTGTATTATCCACGCTTAGATTTTTTAGAGATGAATACGAAGAACATGTTAAGATGAAAAAGTGCCGTTCAGGTAAATGTGTTGAGCTTTTAACATATAATATAATCCACGGAAAATGCAAGCGTTGCGGGTTCTGCGCAAAGAATTGCCCGGCTCAGGCAATAAGCGGAAATGCTAAAGAAGGATATAAAGTTGATGCTGGAAAATGCATAAGATGCGGTAAATGCTTTGAAGTGTGCAAGTTTGACGCTGTTATTAAGGAGTAGTAATGGTAAAGGCAAAGATAAACGATATTGAAGTAAATGTTGAAAAAGGGACAACTATACTTGACGCGGCAAAGAATGTTCAGGTAAAAATACCAACGCTTTGCAAGCATCCTGATCTTGATGCGACCGCTGCTTGCGGGATATGTATAGTAAAGATAAAAGGTACAAACAAAATGCTGCGTTCATGTTGTACGCCTATCGAAGAGGGCATGGATATTATAACGCATGATGATGAGCTTCAGGATATAAGAAGAAATGTCATAGAACTTATATTATCCAATCATCCCAATGACTGCCTGCAATGCGCCAGGAACAACAATTGTGAACTCCAAAGGCTGGCTTCCGATTTTGGTATAAGAGAGGTGTCTTTCCCCCAGTTTTTAAGGCAAATCCCCAATGATGATTCGACAAAGACCATTACGCTCGTACCTGAGAAATGCATATTGTGCGGAAGGTGTGTCCAGGTGTGCCAGAAGATGCAAGATGTATGGGCACTTTCTTTTCTTGAAAGAGGCCATAATACAAGAATATCAGCAGCAGGCGATATAGAGTTATCAGAGAGCCCCTGTATAAGATGCGGACAATGTTCCGCGCATTGTCCGACGGGCGCCATAGCTGAATACGATCAGACAAACCTGGCGTGGAAGGCGCTTTATGATAAGGACAAGTATTGCGTAGCGCAGATAGCCCCTGCTGTTCGCGTTGCAATTGGCGAGGCCTTTGGTTATAAAGAGGGAACAAACTTAACAGGTAAGCTGTATGCTGCTCTGAGGAGATTAGGTTTTAACGCGGTATTTGATACGTCATTCGGTGCCGATCTTACAGTAATGGAAGAAGCGTCAGAATTTATAAATAGGTTTGTGCACAAAAAAGGCCCGCTTCCTCTTATCACCACATGCTGTCCGTCATGGGTTGATTTTATGGAAAAATTTTATCCTGATATGATAGAGCATTTCTCATCAGCCAAATCGCCGCATGAAATGGTAGGCGTGCTGTCAAAAACATATTATGCAAATAAAAACAAAATAGACCCATCAAGGATATATATGGTATCTATAATGCCGTGCACATCCAAGAAATATGAAATAGCCAGAAGTGCCGAGATGTTCTCATCAGGCCAGCAGGATGTCAATGTATCTATTACAACAAGAGAGCTTGCGCGTATGATAAAACAAGCGGGTATAGATTTCAATAATCTTCCCGATGAAGAACCCGATCATATGTTGGGTGATTACACGGGAGCAGGTGTAATATTCGGTGCTACAGGTGGCGTCATGGAGGCAGCTGTAAGGACAGCGTATTTTTTTGCCACAGGGGATAACATGAAAGATGTGGAGTTTGTGTCCGTTAGAGGCTTGCAAGGAGTCAAAGAAGCTGAAGTGGATATAAAAGGCGCAAAAGTCAGAATAGCAGTTGCCCATGGCATGGGTAATATAGAATGTGTTTTAGATAGAGTCCATGAAGCTATCGCTAAAGGCAAACCGATTCCTTATGATTTTATAGAGGTTATGGCATGTCCCGGAGGTTGTGTTGGCGGAGGAGGCCAACCTTATGGGGCGACGGATCGATTAAGGACAATAAGGGCACAAGGTTTATATAGCGACGATAAAGCCAAGTCATTAAGATTAGCCCATGAAAACCCTTATATAAAGAAACTATACGATGAATTTCTGGAGAAGCCTTTAAGTGAAAAATCGCATAAGCTTTTGCATACTCACTATGCGCCAAGGCCTCTTTATAGAAAATAATAGGCATATAAAATCTGCGGTAAGGATTGGATATCTAAAGCCAAGGAAAAGTACGATTTTTTCCAGCTTTACTGCAGCATAAAAAGCTGGATTTTTTATGGTATAGGAAAGTATAAACACCATACCACTTCGAAAATTGCCCCCTTCGGGGACTACGTTTTGCTTGCTTTAGATAATTACCGAAGGCAATTTTCTCGTTTCTTAGAGAAGGAGATAAGGTTATGAATAAGCGTTTAGGTTTTGTAGGTATTATTATAGAAGACAGGAAAGAAAACGCCCCTAAGGTGAATGAGATATTGTCTCTCTACAGCGAGATAATATCAGCCAGAATGGGCCTGCCTTATCGGGAGAAAAACTTTAGTGTAATAACATTGATAGTAGAGGCAACAACGGACCAGCTTGGCGCCTTAACAGGTAAATTAGGTAAAATAGATGGTGTTTCCGTTAAGTCATCGCTTAGCAAGGTATAAAAAGGTATAACATGTTAAAGACACCTAAATCGCTTCGTCTTCAGATAGGGTTATTCGGCAGGACGAATGTCGGTAAATCCACGTTTTTAAATTATATAACGAATCAGGATGTATCCATAACATCACCTATCCCGGGCACAACTACCGATGTTGTTGAAAAGGCAATAGAGCTTCTTCCAATAGGGCCTGTGCTTTTTTTAGATACAGCAGGCCTCGATGATCGATCGGAGCTTTCAGGTGCGCGTTTAAAAAAAACTGACAATATATTTAAACGCGCTGATATATATGTACTTGTAACAGAGGCAGGTATATGGGATGAATACGAGAAAAAGATCACAGGATCTGCAAAGAAAGAAAATACCCCTCTTATCATAGTTATAAACAAGTCTGATATAAAAAAACCCGATCAGGGTTTTATAGATAGATTAAAAGTCTATACTCAGAATGTTATTTTATCATCAAGTGCTGATAAACGTCTGCAGGATTTTACAATACACGAATTTAAGAGAAATCTCATCGAGATTGTGCCCTCTGATTTTTTGAATCCCCCGCCTATAATAGGTGATCTTATGCCTTCAGGTGGATTAGCGATACTCATAGTCCCTATAGATCTAGAGGCTCCTAAGGGAAGGATAATACTTCCTCAGGTCCAGACTATAAGAGATGCCTTAGACGGCAACCAGATGACGCTTACTGTAAAAGAAAGCGAGTATACCCAGGCCCTTAAAAAGCTAAAGAATCCACCTGATCTTGTTGTCTGTGATTCACAGGTAGTCCATAGAATGGTATCAGAGACGCCTGCTGATATAAAATGCACAACATTTTCCATATTATTCGCGAGGATAAAAGGAAATCTCGAAGAGGCGGTTAGGTCAGTAAGCGTAATAGACAAACTTCAATCAGGCGATAAAATTCTTATAGCTGAAAGCTGCAGCCACCACCCGATAGAGGATGACATAGGGCGTGTCAAGATACCTAAATGGATTAAGGGATATACAAAGAAAGAGATAGTGTTTGATTCGTGCGCTGGCAGAGATTTTTCTGATAGCCTAAGCCAGTATAAGCTTATAATCCAATGTGGAGGATGTATGATATCAAGGCGCGAGATGTTATCAAGGATAGAGCAGGCAAAGGCGCAGGGTGTTGCGATGACCAATTATGGTGTGTGCATATCTTATCTAAGTGGCGTGCTTTCCCGCGTCCTATCACCGTTAACGGTTCTTGAGCACACCTGCCGGCAGGCAGGTGTGCTCAAGAACCGTTCCTAA
>CAZBNF010000035.1:0-11168 GCA_964493115.1 uncultured Planctomycetia bacterium
CTCCTATTTATAAATTATTATACAGACACATGGAATATAAATCAATGGAAAAAGATTAGGCTGAGCTTTTCATGCCTGCCTGCCGGTAGGCAGGAGTACTATGTTTCGGTTGCACATAGACAAAAGGAGTCTCACCTTAAGTCTCTCACAGAACCGTACGTGAACCTCTCGATTCATACGGCTCTTATCATTCAATCACAGGTCCACAACCCATACTCCAGTGCACAAAGAGGCTAGGTTCTTGTTTTGCTATTCGGCCTACCCATCTATATGCTCTTCCATGGCTTGCTTTTAACCTTTTATACTTTTTCCGTGCCCACCATACCAGTGTCTCATTTACCCCGTATAGCGTGAAGAGAATCTCTGTCCGGCGATACTTGCCAAAATAGTTCACCCAGCCCCTCAAGACTGGATTTATTATTTCAGACAAGTCTTCCAGTTTCGCTTTGTTCCGATACTGAATTACCAGATGTTTAACTTTCTTCCTTAGAAGTTTCTTCGCGTCATTGCTAACAGCCGGATTGAAGCCGACGAAGTATTCTCCCTTTCCGGACTTTACCCGTCTGGACCGGAATGTATACCCCAGAAAATCAAATTTTCTCAGGGGATACTCCCCTCGCCTCCTGTCATCCTTGCAGTAGATTATCTTGGTTTTCTCAAGATTCAACTCAAGCCTACAATGCTTTAGCCGCGGCTCAACAGCTTTCTTGAGGCTTTCGCTCCCTGATTCTGTGCTGCAATGCACCACGATGTCGTCTGCATATCTCTCAAACGGATTATTCGGATAGTTCCTCTTCATCCATTCGTCGAATGCATAATGAAGAAAGAGATTGGCCAATAACGGGCTTATCACCCCTCCTTGCGGAGTTCCTTTATCCCTCTTCACTTGAGTTCCTTCTACATTTATCGCCGGAGATTTCAGCCAGCGTTCTATGTATAGCAAAACCCATTTGCAACTCGTGTGTTTACGCACTGCTCGCATCATCAGCTCGTGGTCGATATTATCAAAGAAGCCTTTAATGTCCGCGTCAAGTACCCAGTCGTATTCCCAACATCGTTTCCGGGTTACACCTAATGCTTCAATTGCAGACTTATTTGGCCTGTACCCATACGAATCCTCGTGGAATACTCTATCCACTTTGGGTTCAAGATACATTTTGGCTACCATCTGAGCGATTCTATCGGATACCGTTGGAATACCTAAGCTCCGAGTTTTTCCATTGCTCTTTGGTATTTCGACCACTTTCACTGCTGGTGGGAAATAGCTTCCAGATGACATCCGATTCCATATCTTATACAAGTTATCTTTAAGATTACTTTCAAAATCGGATATCATCTCTTCATCTACCCCGGCACAGCCTCTTTTGGCTCTTACTCGCTTGTACGCTTCCAAAACCGTTTGCTTGGAAATAGTATAGGACTTTGTCGTTTGCACCAGTTCCTCCCATTTCTGGTTGACTATGTTCAAACAACTGAATGATGTAGCCCCTTCGCTCCGTATCCATTGCAGATACTTCATCGCTACTACGAGCTACTCCGCCACTGTATTCTGCCTCGGTACTCTGCTCCTTGCGGGTCTACCACTTGGAGCTCTCCCTTATCATCAGAATGACAGCTTCTCACGTTCCACATAAAAGCCTGTATCAAGTTCACGCCGCCTCTATGCCGGGTACCGTCTAAGCAGTATGCAGGTTCATCTTAGACTTATCCTAAGAACAGTGCCTTATTCTCAGTTCTGGTAGCCGATTCAAGCCCATTTCGACACATCATCAGCGGTTCACTTACGTTCGTCTCCTTGATACTTACCTGGCGTATTTATTACGCCTTTTACCTTAACGCTCACTACAAAGGCTCTTTACCAATGCAGCTTAAGGCGGTTTGAAATCATCACCTGTATGACGACTTCGAGGGACCTTCCCTCATCTTCTATGCAGCTTCGTGACACACGGCACCTTTTGGGCACTAAAAAAGGATCACTCTTTAAAGTGACCCTTTAATTATATTTTTGCTGGTGATTAACTATGCCGAGCATTACTACTTGTTCCCACCAGTAAGAACAAATAGATAGCAACGTCATAGAAACGGAACATAGTAAGTATACACTATTTCAAATATAAGTCAATACTTTTTTTCTTTTTCTCGAATATCTGTCTGCTGTTCTAATGTAAGTGGTCTTGCTCGTTCTAATCGCTTAAATAAATCTGACTTTTTATCCATAAAATATGCTGTAACAAATTCAAGTGGCTTACCAGCATTTCTTCTAGTAACAATTAGGAAATAATTGTCCACTATACTTTCATATTGCGTATCTTTCTCAATCTGAATTTTAAAATTTCCAACGTATAAAAAAGTCTCCCAACTTGGTTCGACTTGTCTATAAATTTCTCTCGTTCTTGGTAAAATATATTTGATCCAAAATAACCTCTTACCTCTGGGTTCGGCATAATTTTCTGGTGCTACAATATGCTTACCTTCTTTACTCTTCTCCTTATACAAAAACTTTTTGCCATTTTCCGTAAAAACAATCCTCCTGCCCATTACATCTCTAATAGTGGATTTTACTAAATATTCATCATACCACCTCGTAGCATCTTCTAAAGGAAATTTTCCAAAATGCATCATCAATTCTTTTAAATCATTAACATTTATGTTTGTCTTAGAATTTATATGGAAATCGATTAAAATCATAGCGTTAGATATATCTTTTTCCTTTAGAAGCAACGCTACGTTATGATTTATTTTTTTCTTATTTTTTCGCCTTCTTAATGTTTCTTCATACTCGCTTTTCTTCCTTGTATATTTATGAGACAAGATTTCTAACGTTAGAGTAAGATAATAGTCTATCGCATCTCTTGTTCTATCAGAAAATTGAGCAAATAACCGCATAAAATTGTCTGATGGAGTTTTTCCTTTTTTAAATAAATCCATTTCAATCTCTCCTACTAGTAGTATAACGTACGCTATATATATTAACAAGAAAGATAATCTATTCAAGCAAATTTATCAATATTAAGTTTATAAGCACACCCCTATTTTCTATGCACTTTTCTTTTCCAACTATCAATCTCTTCTACATTAAAAGGATATCCTTACGAAACTTATAGTGTGAGACATAACCTACGTGAACCCAATTACGAATGGTTTTAGGGCTTAATTGTAATAATTCGCTCAAATCTTTAACCGTAAGCAATCGTTCCATAAAAGTAGCTTTAGAGTTCCTGATTCTAAGGAGGTTGAAGTTAAGATTAGCCCCTTAAGCCTTTTTAGTGTATGGGGCTATTATACCAAGTGCAAGCGACAGCATTGTGTCGTGGTGTATATTGCAATGGTTCATTAGTGAGTTGTCAAGGAAAAATGCGCATTTGGAAGCCTTAGGGTAAATAAACGAACGATTATTTATTTAAGTATCTCTGTGCTTGGAATATACTATTTTAACGGGGGAGCATTATTTATAGGGAATTATATAGGGCCTGTAAAGCAGTTTCTGCAGTTTTAAGTTTTGAATCTAGCTCATCCCTAAGAAAAGCTACGAGATTTTCGTGCGCACGTCTGTGCGTTTCTATTGTTGTAGAATTAGGATTTATCAGCCCATTGGTTTTTGCAATACTTTCGTTGTTTATTCTCCAGTTTGCTCCTGCGAGCATCATATATAAGTTAAATAATTGATTGGTCAACTCTGCTATTTTCGATAATAATTTAAAATGCTTACCAAGTCTTACGCTATCCCAAATATAGGTTTCAAAGTATGTTGGTGCATGTCCCTTTATAATTGCCTGACATCTAAATCTACTATTTGAAACCTCTAATTGCAAGGCCATAATCAGATCCTTGCCCTCTTCGTTGACTTTTCTGCGTTCGTCAACTCTTGTTATAAAGTATCCCAATACAATACCAAAGGCCGCAGTATTAGCTAGAAGCAGGATGTTTTCTATGAGGTTTGGGTCGTTGTGCACGATTATATACGAAACAGACCCCGCTATGGCTAATGTAACAAGTACCCGACCCCACCATATCTTCTGAAACTCTTTTACGTCCAAGTCTATCATTCTGCCTAAACGAAACGCTATCTGAAAAACAGTAAGAAACAGAAATATCAGAGAAGCCCATACAATTATCTTAATTCTTGGGCTGGGAAAAGATAAACCGCAATTAACTACTACCCACCAAATAAAAATTAGGATAACGGATAATATTAAATACACGGTGTATTTTTTTGAAACCTTCATTACCATGACCTTTTGAGGCCTATTATACTCTCTTGACAAATAGTGGTCAATCTAATTTCTGTCCAATGTAATGTTAATAGTTTTATTAAGGATCCAGCGAGCTATGTAGTCGGATTTTCGCCTACGTTTTTTATCCTTGCTGACCGGTAGGCCTTCCTAGTGTCTTGCCTTGCTTAACTGCCCTACTAAGCCCATCCTTGGTCATTACCACTATAAGCTCTCTTTCGTACTGTGACAGAACCATTAAGATATTAAGAAACATCCTGCCTTCCTTTGGAGGAGGTTCGGCTCAAGAAATTCCCTAAATTGCTTTTTTGTTTTGGGCTGGGACCTGGTCATTAACTGTACAGTTTTTTCAAATAATGTACATGTTTTGGACACTTTTAGGGGAAGCTAGAAGAAGATAAACACTATCAAAAGAAAACACAACTCCATATTATTGCAGCTAGTTATGTCAGAACTTATGGTTTATAGGCGGGTTACAAAATCTTTCAAATAAGCGATGGCGGTGCGTTTACCGCACCATTCGAACCATTTTTCAAAAGTAATCTTTATCTTCCGCGCCTTGGGGCGCTGCGTTGTGCCCCGTGCATCAGTCGGCCTTGCTGGGGCAAGGCCTCCTTTGGCGCTCGCTTGGCCGCTCGCTTCTTGCTAATTTTATAGCGTGTACGGCTTTGCTGCGGCTTTTGGCTGCCGCCGCCCAGCCAAAAGCCGCAGCGTCCAAATCAACTTCGTTAATAATGAACGTCTGTCCGCTTTTGCCGCTGCAACTCCCTAAAAACTACACGGACGCGGCAAGCAAAGCCTCTCTCGCACAGCGCTTGGGAAGCACGGAGCAAGATTTTCATCCTCTCCCCAAAACACTACCAAGACAAAAACCGATATTTTAATCGTCACAAATCATCTCAACACATCAATAGCAATTCTATCACAAATGACAAACAAAAGAAACTAAGAAAATTTAAGAAGTAAGAACACATTATTTACCGCGGTCTTCCTTTATAGAAGGCTACACTTAATTTCAGAGTCCTTAACATTCGCCTGACATCTGAGGGTGCGTATGTATAGACGCGGCTTTCGATCGCCGGAACTTCATAATTTTCCTGTGGTTGCTACTTTATCTCCACTCCTTCGCACAGACTCTTAAAAGGCTCATAAAGCTCGACATTTTGGAGGAAATTCGGGTATAAGGGCTTAAGTCTGTGCTCGGAAGTGATTATTTAAGCTATACTGCATATTAATTGTTAAAAGTATTTTTCCCACATTTTTTGATCGGGGTATAATGCCGGTTTTTCACCCGCAGCATATCGATCAGCATCTTCACGGGGTCGGTAAGCATGTTTACCTTGGATTCATGAACGTGCTTCCAGGAGACCGGGCCTTCCTTGATCTTATAACCCATCTTATGCGCGAGAAAGAGGATTTCGAAATCGAACCCAAACCCCGTCAAATAACTTCCGGAGAATACCGGCCTTATGATTTCTTTCTTGAACATCTTAAATCCGCACTGGGTATCCTGTATATCTTTTAAAAGAAGCGCGCGCGCAAAGAACCTAAAAATGGCTCCCGGTATTTTTCTGTACCATCGTATCTTGAGTACCTGGAACTCTCCCTTTAATACGCGCGAACCTATAAAGATGTCATAGCCGCCTTCAGCGAGGTGATGGATGTTTTTTTCTATCTCATCCGGCTCGACAGAGCCGTCAGCGTCAAGAAAAACAGCCACACCTCCTCTCGCGCTTAAAAATCCTGTCTTTACCGCATGCCCTTTGCCGCTGTTATTGGGGATCCTGATGATAACGAGATCAGCAAATTGGGGTTTGAATGAGGCAGCTATTTCGCAGGTCCCGTCCGTGCTGCCGTCATCTACGATGATTATCTCGTATTTCTTACGGCTATTTTTGCAAAACGCCAGCACCCGCGACAGAAACGGAGGCAGCCTTTTGGCCTCATTGTACGCGGGTATGATGATTGAAATGTCTATGGCATTATTCATGTTTTATTGGCTACTGATAAATACCCCAACAGCTACTGGTAGCGGAAATTTGCAAGCCATTCCGCGATTTATCTTCATCGCGTTTTCTGTAATATCATGATAAGCGAAACTCCGATCGGCGGCCTGATGATCCGCTCTATCCGCGATACGATCGGGATCAATAAATTCATGCCTCCGTAATCGTAATCTGCATAGGTTTTCTCTTTGAAGATCTTTCCCTTGATAAACCATCCTATCGCTCCGATGAGATTCATGTAATAAATATCCCTTATCCTTACAGGCAGATCCTTTACCAAGATGGCCATGCTTTTTTTTGAATAGCGCCTGTAATGATTATCCAATTTATCAAGCGTTCCATAGAGCCAAGGAAAGGCGGGCACCAGAATGCATATGTGGCCGCCCCCCCCAACACCTTTAATTATATTGGCCAGCGCAGCGCGATCGTCACTGATATGCTCCAAAACATTTACACAAAGAGCGGAGTCAATATCATTAGCCTTCATTTCAGCGACAGATTCATCCGTTATAATATCTCCGTTTGCCGCCAGTCGCACCCTATCAGGGACATGAAGGACTTTGAACTTATCAGCCAATTCCCGATCCGGCTCGAATCCAAGATAAAGATCCCTGTCGTGCAAAAATTCCACAAAATTTCCCATGCCGCAACCAACATCCGCCACTCTTCTGCCGAGGTATGGAGCAAATTGTTCAAATTGCCACTTAAAATACGGCCGTGCCAGACGCCCCCATCTTAAGTAGAATTCCGAATGTGTTTCACCCATGTTATTTCACCTTAAGATAAAATAAGCTGATCAAAAATGATGTATATATTGTCTGAACGCCTAATATGATAAAGGCGATCCCGAAAGCGGCTAAATCGAGTCTTAACGTATCCGTTAAGAAAGGCAATATCCTCCAGTAATAAGAAATAGGCAAATAACTGAATATGGAGATGCCTGAAAGGAAAGAAATAGCTCCGGCGATAATACCTCTCTCGAGCCTAAAATGTCTTTGAAGAAATTTTACGCTTCTACTCGCATAGTCAAAATATTTCGAAAAACTGAATGCGTGCGCGGCAAGCCCGAGGCCTAAGATCTGGGCTCCCAATAAAAATAATGTCATGAATGAAAAAATATGCTTCTGCGATAAAAAGGACAGATAATGCGCACCGAGCGCATCTCTAAAAGTGATTGTCAGCATGCCCAATATACCAAGCATGGAAAGGCTCGAGCCGGGGGCTATATATGTCCAGGTAGGCGTAAATAAAAGCATAAACCTCAAATGGCGCCACCCGTCGCGCCATGCATTAAGATGGGGTTTACGGCCTCTCTTATCCTTGTATAAATTACACGGCACTTCCGATATCTTTAACTTCCTGAGGGATGCCTTAACGATCATCTCCGTCGCAAATTCCATGCCGGTAGCGCGCAATCGCATCTTGTAAAATGCCTGTTTAGTCAGGCCTCTCATGCCGCAATTCACGTCCCCTATCCCTGTTTTGAAGAATATATTCATTAGAGCGGTAAGGACCGGCGTCCCAAGATAGCGATGAAGAAAAGGGTTTGCGCCCTTCTCGATCGTGCCTTTGAACCTGTTACCCATCACAAAGGTATAGCCTGCCTTGAGCTTATGGTAAAAAGGCGCGATCTCCTCAAAATTGTAAGAGTCGTCGGCATCGCCCATGATCAGAAACGCGCCTTTTGCCGCCTTAAAGCCGCCCATAAGAACGCTACCGTACCCTTTTTGCGCGACGTGTATAACCCTTGCCCCGGTTTGCTCCGCTATCTTCACGGTATTATCCGACGAACCGTTATCCGCCACCAATACTTCACCGTCTATCTTCAATTTATTGATCGCGGTCATTGCTTTTCTGACGCAGATCGCTATAGTTTTTTTCTTCGTTTAATGCCGGAATGACTATTGAAAGTTCCATTTAGCACCTCTCATTTAAAAAATTCCTTTTTGAAGCATGCCGGATCTCAACCACGGCTCTTATAAGCAATACCTGCAAAACCAGAGCTGAAATAGCAAATACCCGGAGTTGAAACCAGGAGCCTGTCTAAAACATAAATGAAACGAGCGATCCGTGCCGACACTCTAGGCAATAGAAAACCCAAAGAAGACATAAAAAAATCAAAGTAGCGCATTTTGATATCGATAAATCCGGCTGCCTTGAGCATCTCTTTTATCTTTTTTATATCCAACTCCCTTTCTTCCGGCGTATGGTATTCCGATATCTGCTTTTTAAATAACGGCTTAAATATGTTTATGATCCTCCTGGAGCTTGGATCGAAGCAAACAAACGCCCCCCCCTCTTTAAGACACAGAAGACTGCTCTTTAGCGCGCTCGCTATTTCTTCGTCGCTCATATGGTGCAAAACCTCTACAGCCAGGATCACATTAAACGAGTTCGGAGGATAAGATAATATCTTGATATCTCCAGGTTCAAATATGACATTATTCAGGCTTTCTTTTCTCGCCTTTAAATTTGCTTTTTTTATGCCGACTTCCGATACATCAACGCCTGCTATATTCTTTACATGCTTGGCAAGCTTGATTTCAAACGTCCCTGACCCGCATCCAAGGCTTAAAACATTACTATCGGGCGTAATAATATTCTCTTTTATCAAAAGACCGATCATATTGCCGTAAGTTTGCTGCATTAACAGATTGCTGGAACCGTATACTAAATCGTTTTCATCGGCATAAAATTTATTATAATATGCTCTGTCATCTGAAAATCTATTCATCTATTTACTCCTTGTGCTGGAAGGAAAGTATTTAACTGAGAGTCTTCGTCCAAACCGAAGCTGACATTGGAATGCCTTCCCATAGTCCGTCATGATCAGCTCCTTCTTCCCGCTTTTAGCTGAATCTTCGAGCTTACCACAGGACAAGCATTCCTGCTCTGATGGCAAGCCGCGGTATGCGTCCATAGAGATAGCATCGTCAAGTCTTTTTCCCGTTCGACTCCAAAAGTAGAGTGGTTCAAAAATTACCGAAGCAAGCAAGATCCACAATCCTGCCACGACAATCAGCCGCATTAATTTGTTCAGACGTAACAGAGGAGTGTTCACTGCTATGAGCGCCGGAACGAACAATGTGTACATATAGTATCTAAGTTCAATCGATTGCGGCAGGAGACAGACAATCAAGGCCGAGAGCATTGGGCGGCGATTGGCTATGATTACAGCCGAGTTCAATCCGCTTGTTGACCTGGGAATGGCGATGACACCTATGATGGCGCCAACCAAAAGCAAAAGGTAGAGAATTCCGTTGGAGCCACCCGTCAAAATCCACATATTGCCGAAATTATCAGGCTCCTTGAATTCCTCCTTGGGGATGTTGCGACTATGATAGCTTCGCTTGAATCGAAATCCTCTTTCGCTGCGAATGACCGGGTCAATCTCCAGGGCAGAAGAAAGAAAAGAAGCATAATTATAAACGACCGGAATTTTCGGAAGATACTGCACAGGCGTGTTGTAGGTTTTCTCTGTTCCCGGCATGCCGAAGGCCTCTACGGGATAGAATGGATTCGAAAAGCGCAATATATTTACCACAGGCTGGGCATAGACCAGAAAGAGGATAAAAACGGCAGCGATCCATCGCATTCGGTAGTGGCGAGAAGCAACAGAATAATCGGTTACAATCGTCTTTTCCATCGGCACGCGTAGTTGTCGAAAGGCCGGGAGAATGAATCTGGTCGCTACAGCCACAAAGATCACTACGGAAGCCATGAAGAGCCCCTGGAATTTTGTATTAGATGCCAAAGCCAGCATGGCAAGAGCGAATATGTCTCGGCGTTCGATGTGTGGTTGTACGACAGAAAGCCCACGGCTTGTGTCCTTTGGAGTAAACAGGCAGATGGCGGCCGACATGACCATAGCATTGACGAAGAAATCCTGCATTGAACTACCAAATCCATAGAATACAACCGGAAAGCAGAGGCAGCAGCATATCGTCATTGCCCTGCTAATTCCCAGAATTCTCTTGCAGCAGCCGCAAAGAATGGCCAAAGCGATTAGATTTGGCAGCATAAGGAGCCTTGGCGCATAGAGCGCAAGACCAGGACCCATAAGCATTCTCCCGACTATCGGAAATCCCGAATAACGGCCAAGCATGTATTCTGAAGATTGCGGATAGCCCGGGATATTCCAGAATCTCACCGAAAATGGGAGATGCTCCTTAAGAGAGTCACCTGCGAATGCATTGAACCAAACAACAGAGAGAAGCGTTGCCAAAATTGCCGTCAGGATTGCGGGATGCATTGCTAAGGAAATCATTTCGCGAGCAATGCGCGACAAATACGGTGCTTTATCGTTTTTATCCGTAATCATCCGATAAACTCCAGAAAACAAGGGTTTTCTATTATGCGCATAAGCCCTGCCAGCTGCAGGGCTATCGTCAATATCAATAAAGCCAAAATTATCCGCGCCTGCCACAGATATGCCGGCTTATCGGACCTTTCGCGGCAATATTCCCAATAAACCACGCTAATCAAAACAAAAGGGGCAAAAAACTTCAATAAATACCTCGCGCGGAAAGCCGCCACAAGCGTATGCGGTATTGCAAGCGCGATAAAACCGATTAAAACCATGGGCTCGAAATGATTTGAAGCTATCTTCTCCCTGCAACGCGCCCATCTCAAAACCAAAACGCCAAAAATACCCTTAAATGTACGTATGAATATTAAAAGATTGGTTAATGCGCACACCAAAACATAAACAAAATATTTTTGCGGCCAGCCGGCAATAATATCCGGTAATGATTTCGCGCCCGGAAATTCCCTGCCTATTATTTGCGAAAAATCGGGGTTGCCCGGGAGGGTTATCAACTTATACTTTGCCATCAAAAGCGTATAATGGTTGCTGAACGAGCAGAAACTCCGCCCGCCGGCAATAGTCTTCACCCCGTATAAATACAAGCCGGGAGCGAGGAAAACAGCG
>CAZBNF010000035.1:11268-12541 GCA_964493115.1 uncultured Planctomycetia bacterium
GCCGGCAATAGTCTTCACCCCGTATAAATACAAGCCGGGAGCGAGGAAAACAGCGGCCCAGAACACAAAACCGCCCATGATCAGCGCCTTGTTTTTTTTATCCGGCGTAACCCACGCCCAATATAACATCATAGCGCCGGCAACCGTCGGAAGCTCCGCCTTGCATAACCCGAAACAAACCAAAAGGAGCGTTGTAATTATAAAGTTCCATCTTTTTGCCATTCCGTAAAGAAACGCGAGCAGATATGTTGCGGCGATCAGATCGTTTGTCGGCTCGATAAGCTGGAGCCCCGATGTAGCTACGATGGCGATAAAAAGGGCCAGGCCCAGGCGTGTTTTTAAATATTGGTTTGCCAAAAGATAGCTAAACAGGAAAAATAAGACCATCGCCAATATCTTGATATGATGGTTAAGGTGCTCCGGGGTTGTTGGAATGATAAGTTTGTAGACCCCTACGGCCAGCGATCCGGTTATACCTCCTGCCCATTGAAGATGCGGATAATGAAAATACCAAACGCCGCTATGCTGGCCTATGCGCAGATCTGCGGTCGTCACGAATGCCTGATTCATCGGATGGGCAGGTACTCGCCCATCCTGGGAAAGAATGGCAACGGCGGAGAGGCTCATAACGACGGCAAGAAATATAACTATCCATACATCATGAGAATAATGTTTTAGTTTCACTTAACTGCCTTTTGTGTTGTTATAAATATCTCAACTCCTCTACGATCTTTTTGTATTTACCCGGAGCATCGATATAGTCTTTGGCGCAGATCTTCATGTTAGCTTTCATTTCAAAAAGGTGGTGCAGAATCGTAATTAACACAAAGTAAACATTTAAACCTGCTTCATAGATGTCGCTACTTTCTATTTACTAATTCATCAAGCCCAACCCCCAAAACATCTGCCAGCTTAATTAAAGTTTTAAGATTAGGATGTTGGGCAAGGCCCTGCTCTACCTTGGTTATGGTATTAAAAGCTAAACCTGATTTCTCAGCTAATTTTTGTTGGGACCAGCCTTTTTGTTTTCGCAAGTCTTTTACCTTTTTGGATAGCATCTTTTCTCCTTGACTATATCCACTTATGTGGTATTATAAAAATAATATATATTCTAAACATATTATATATATTCTAACACTAAAAATGTTCTTTTTCAACTAGAATTAGCCTTCTCCGATTAAAATATCGGTTTTTGTCTTGGTAGTGTTTTGGGGAGAAGATGAAAATCTTGCTCCGTGCTTCCCAAGCGCTGTGCGAGAGAGGCTTTGCTTGC
>CAZBNF010000036.1:0-2921 GCA_964493115.1 uncultured Planctomycetia bacterium
CATATTATAGACCTGCCCTCAAGCGGGATGGGTGTTGATATAAAAAATGATTTTAAACCCAAATATGTGGTATTGCCTTTGCGAAAAAAAATAATGCAGGAACTGAAGAACAAGGCAAAGGGCAAGGAAATAATATACCTTGCCACAGACCCTGACCGTGAAGGCGAGGCAATAAGCTGGCACCTGGAGCGCGAACTTGTTTCTTGCCAGCAAAAGGCCCTACGCGTAGAGTTTCATGAGATTACAAAACAGGCGATAGAGTATGCCTTTAAAAATCCGCGCTCTATAGATATCAATAAAGTAAATGCCCAACAGGCCAGACGGGTGCTTGATAGAGTGGTTGGTTATAATCTCTCCCCTCTTTTATGGGAAAAGGTCGGCCGGGGTTTAAGCGCTGGAAGGGTGCAGTCTGTTGCTTTAAGGCTTATAGTTGAAAGAGAGCAGGCAATAAATTCTTTTAAATCTCAAGAATACTGGGAACTTGAAGCAGAGCTTAAGAAGCAGGGCGACAAGGCGGCTTTAGTGTTTGTCGCGAAATTAGCCAGCATAGATAACAAAAAGCCAAAGATAGATGATAAAAAAAGCTCTGATTACATTGTAAGCGGGCTTTTAAATACGGATTTTAAGGTATCACAGGTAAAAGAGCAGAAAAAAACAAGAAAACCTTTGCCTCCGTATACTACGAGCACCATGCAGCAGGATGCCTTTAATAAACTTCGTTTTTCAGCGAGTAAGACCATGCGCGTTGCCCAACAACTGTATGAAGGTTTGGAGCTTGGAGAACAGGAGGCAACAGGGCTTATAACATATATGAGGACAGACTCTTTGAATGTATCAAAAGAGGCGCGGGTACAGGCAGCAGATTATATCGGCAGACATTTCGGAAAAGAATATATACCCAAAAGCCCTGTTTTGTTTAAAAAGACAGGCCAGAAAACGCAGGACGCCCATGAAGCCATAAGGCCCACCTCTGTCAAACTATCGCCTGATATCATAAGAAAACATTTGAGTTCAGAGCAGTTTAAGCTGTATGAGCTTGTATGGAAAAGATTTTTACAGAGTCAGATGCCGCCTGCCTTATTTAATGTGCAGACAGTTGATATTATCGCGATAGAAACCAATGGCCAGAAAAAGTGTCTTTTCAGGTCTTCTGTGAGCAATATTCTGTTTGACGGTTTTCTTAAATTAGATGGCGCTGAAGATAAAAAAATACAAAATGTGCCGCATCTATCAAAAGATGAATCCCTGGTCCTGGTAAAGCTTCTGCCATCACAGCATTTTACAAAACCCCCTGCCAGATATTCAGACGCCTCCCTTGTTAAGGAGCTTGAAGAAAAAGGTATTGGAAGGCCGAGTACATACGCACCGACAATATCAACTATCGTAGGGCGCCATTATGTTGAGAGGCGCGCAGGTTATTTTTACCCAACCGAGGTAGGCATTGTCGTGACAGAGCTTCTTGTCCGGCATTTTCCGGATATATTAAACGTAAGCTTTACAGCCCAGATGGAGGCAGAACTTGATAAGGTTGAAGTTGGCGAAATGGACTGGGTGAAAGTGCTGAGCGATTTTTATAAGCCATTCGCGAAGGACATGTCTTTAGCGCAGGTCGAAATGAAAGATATGAAAAAGGAAAAGATCATAACGGATTACAAGTGCCAGATTTGCGGCAAGGCCATGCTGTTTCGCTGGTCGAGAAGAGGCGCGTTTTTGGGATGCTCAGGATTCCCAAAATGCAAGAACTCAAGGCCCGCGAGAAAGACAGAAGACGGCAAGATAGAGCTCGTTGAAGTCGAGACAATAGACAAACTATGTGATAAATGCGATAAGCCTATGATGGTAAAATATTATAACAGAGGAAGATTCCTAAGCTGCTCTGATTACCCTCGATGCAGGAATACAAAACCATATCCAACAGGAGTTAAATGCCCTCAGCCCGAATGTGATGGAGAGCTTGTCGAGCGCTCATCAAAGAGAGGGCCTTTTTACGGCTGCTCTAAATACCCTGATTGCAAGTATACCAGCAGAAAATTACCAAAGCAGGAATAGAATACCAAGATGCAGAGATATATAGATAAGTTTTTGAGGTACCTTGAAATAGAAAGAGAGGCCTCAAGGCATACAGTTTTAAATTATAAACTGGATTTAAACAGGTTCGCGGGTTTCTTAAAGGAAAAAAGCCTTGATAGCGTTGATTATCTTTTTATGAGGCTGTTCCTGGCAGAATTAAGGCATAGCAATATCTCCAAGGCGTCAATTGCAAGGATGCTTTCAGCGCTTCGGAGCTTTTTCAAATTCCTTGTAAGGGAAGGCCTTGTTAAGACAAACCCTGTTTCAGGCGTAACAACGCCAAAGAAAGATAAAAAACTGCCTCAATTTATGCAGGAAGAAGAGGTGTTTAAATTAATCGAGGCCACTGGTAAGGATATGCAGGGATTAAGAGACAGGGCCATATTAGAGACCCTGTATGGTACTGGGATGAGAGTATCAGAGCTTGTGGGTATGGATACAGATAAATGCGACCTGATTGGCGGCATTATCAGGGTATACGGCAAGGGCAAGAAGGAGAGAATGGCACCAATAGGAGAAACAGCGTCTGAGGCAATAAATCGTTATATCAATGCCTCAAAAGATATGCGCACACCGCGATTAAGGGCTGTTTTTTTAAATAGAAGAGGCGGCCGCCTGACAGACAGATCTGTCAGAAGGGTGGTTGATCGTTATATAAAAAAGATAAGTTTAAGAAATAATATATCGCCCCATACGTTAAGGCATTCATTTGCCACGCATCTTATGAACAGGGGCGCTGACTTGAGGTCTGTGCAGGAGCTTTTAGGCCATGCCAGCCTTTCTACAACACAGATATATACCCACGTAAGCACAGACAGGATGAAACAGGCTTATCAGAAGGCCCACCCGAG
>CAZBNF010000036.1:3021-7085 GCA_964493115.1 uncultured Planctomycetia bacterium
TATTTTTTTATCTACCCTTCTTTTTATTTAAAAAAAGAAAGCGTAAGGGTATACGTATGAGGCTTGGTATATACAGCAGTGATCTTGTATCAAGGTTAGCAGGCCGAAAGAATATATGGATCCACGCGGTAAGTGTCGGCGAAGTAATAGCAGTGGCCCCTTTAATAGAAAATATACGCCAGAGACATCCTGGATGCAGGATAGTTTTTTCTACGGTTACAGAGACAGGAAACTCTGCCGCAAAAAAGATATTATTAAAAGATGACATAGATTTATACCTTCCTTTTGACCTGAGTTTTATAACGAGAAAGGTTATAGATTATATAAAACCGGTTTTTCTCGTTCTTACAGAGACAGAGTTATGGCCTAATCTTATCCTGACAGCGCATAAAATGAATGTTAAGATTTTTCTGGTAAATGGAAGGATATCAGACAGCTCTTTTAGAAGGTATAAAATCGCCAGGCCATTTTTAGCTTCCGCGTTAAGGAATATAGATTTGCTTTGCATGCAGACCGAGGAGTATGGCCAAAGGATGGCCTTGCTCGGGGCACATAGATCAAGAGTTGCCGTATCAGGGAACATGAAATTCGACAGCGCTTTTTTGGATGATATCTCTGACCAGCGTAGAGAAATTTTAAGGCAAACACTATGCCTGCATTCAGGTGAAAGGTTAATGGTCGCGGGCAGTACCCATCCCGGCGAAGAAGATATAATACTAAGCGCCTATAATAAACTTAAAACACAATTCCCCCAACTAAGGCTTATTATGGCGCCAAGGCATATAGAGCGTGCCCATGATATTATGAATATAGTTGAAAGGCTTCAGCTTGACGCGGTATTTTTTTCCCGTTTATCAGAAGCGAACCGAGCGGTTTCGGCTCATGTGGTAATATTTGATGTCATAGGCAGGCTCAAGGATCTCTATAGCATAGCTGATATAGTATTTGTCGGGGGCAGCTTAGTCCGAAAAGGCGGACAAAACATGATTGAGCCAGCTGTATTTGCTAAGCCCATAGTATTAGGGCCATATACCCATAATTTTCGCGATATAGTCGATATGTTTTTAGAAAAGCAGGCTATCGTGATTGCAGAATCAGAGGAATCCTTAGTAGTCGTGATAGAGGGCCTACTGAAAGATAAAGACTCAGCTAAAAGGCTTGGCCAAAAGGCAAGGTCTGTGGTAGAATCAAACAGAGGGGCCGCGGAAAGGACGCTCAAGGCTATAGAAAATGAAGGAATATTTTTATAATCTAATTACAGGCGAGAGACGTGTTTTTATTGGGCCTATTTTAAGGCCTTTTCTCTTGTTGGCCTCATTTTTATTCTTCATTGGCGTAAAGGCGCGCCTCTTTTTGTATAAAACCAGAATTTTAAGGCCCGGAAAACTGCCCGCGCCTGTAATAAGCATAGGTAATATTACATGGGGCGGGACAGGCAAAACCCCGCTTGTAGAGGCCTTGCTCGGGCGGTTGCATAATAAGGGGCTCAGTGCTGTGTTATTAACAAGAGGCTATGGCGAAGATGAGGATAAGGTTATATCTTCTAATATGCCTTATGCGCGGGTTATAAGCGGAAAGCACAGGATGTCGAATGCCCTTAATTATTCCAAACACAATAAAGCCGATGTCTTTATTTTAGACGATGGTTTTCAGCATTTTAAAATAAAAAGAGATATAGACATAGTTACCATAAATGCGCAATCACCTTTTGGAAATGGTATGCTGCTTCCTGCGGGCTGTTTGCGCGAGCCATTAAATGCCTTAAGGCGCGCGGATATAGCTGTAATTACAAAGTCAGATCTTGTGCCAGGGCAAAGGCTTATTGAGATAATCTCCTGTGTGAAAAATATATCCAAGGATATCATTGTATTCCGCGCGAGGCATAGCCTTAAGTTTTTTCGTACAGCCAGCGGGCAGAAAATGCCGCTTGAATACGTAAAAAATAAGAGAGTAGTCTCTGTGTCGGCATTAGCGGATAATCGTTCATTTATAAAAACAATAGAAAATTTAGGCGCAGAAATCGTATCCAGCCCGTTTTATATTGACCATCACAGATACACCGAAGGTGATGTGAAAAGGGTATTAGAAATATTAAAAAAATTTCAGGCAAATATAGTTGTGACAACAGAAAAAGACTGGATTAAGTTAGGCGCTCTGGTAAAAGGGCCCATAAGCGGCGTAGAGTTTTTGGTATTAAAAATGGAATTAGAGGTGGAAGAAGATGAGATTTTCTACAGGAGATTATCTGCTGTATTACCTGGCTAAGGGGTTTTCTCTTTTTTTCAGGAGAATGCCGCTTGGGCTGTCGATTTTTATAGGCAGAAGGATAGGTATTTTATTCATGTTTTTTAACAGGAAGCGTTACAGGATAGCGTATGCTAATCTTAAAGCAGCGCTTGGTAATGTGTATAGCCCGAGAGAACTCAAGGGCATATTAAAAAATACCTACGCTAATATAGGGCAGGGTATCGTAGAGGTATTTCTTCTGCCCAAGATAGGCCGCTCATACATAGAGCGTTATGTAAAATATGAGGATTTCGATATTACAAAAGAGGTTCTTTCGAAAGGCAATGGGCTTATATTTCTTACAGCTCATTTTGGCACATGGGAGATATCGCATGCGGCGCTCCCTTATAAAGGCCTTTCGTATAAAGGTATAGCAAGAGAGCAGAAGCCGTACCTTTTAAACAGCCTGCTGAATGATTACAGGCAGTCCCATGGGTGCAAGATAATTATGAAAGGGCCAGCTGTAAAAGACGCGTTAAGGACATTACACTCAAATGGCATAGTAGGCATGCTTGTTGACCAGGACGCGGGAAAGACAGGCATATTTACAGAGTTGTTTGGAAGGCCGGCATCCTGGCATCGCGGGGTTATAGAGATGGCCCTTAAAACCAAGGCGGAAATAGTCCCGGGATTCGCGATAAGAGGAAAAGGCCCTTATGTAAAATTTAAAGTTTTTCCGCCGCTAAATCTTAAGCGTGAGCTAAGTATTGAAGATGCTGTAAGAGACGGCATGAATCAATACGCGCGCATATTGGAAAATACGGTAAGGGAACACCCTGACCAGTGGTTGTGGCAGCACAGGAGATGGAAGTCGACTCCTGTAAGATATATACTTGTGCTGAATGATAAGCGGACAGGGCATCTCAGGCAGTCAGAGAAAGTAGTGGAAATCATAAGAGAGATCTGGACGGATAGAGGCTATAAGTCTGATGACATAAGAGTGAAGATCATAGATGTGGAGTTTAAAAATAGCGTGTTCAAGCAGATATTGTCTTTAAGCAGTAATCTCTCTAACCCCTTTTGTCAGGGGTGCATGAGCTGCCTGCGGCTTCAATTACAGCCAGCTTCATATGAGCAGCTTATAAAAAATTATGCTGATATAGTTTTATCGTGCGGGTCATCTACAGCAAGCGTGAATCTTTTATTAAGCAGAGAAAACAACGCTAAATCCGTAGTTGTGATGAAGCCTGCCTTAGTTGGGCTCAGGCACTTTGATCTTGCTATAGTGCCTAAGCATGATGGCCTTGAGAAAAAGGATAATATCGTGATTACCGACGCGGCTTTAAATCTTATGAATGAAAAAAGATCAATGTTTTTTGCCGACAAGCTTAAAGACAAGATAGGGCCTGTGGAGAAAAAAGCGATAGGCATTTTAATAGGAGGAGACACTAAGAATTTTAAGATGAGCCTTGAAAAGATCAAAGATGTAATAGAGGGCATCATTAAAATAAGCGCTGATTACGATATGGAAATATTCGTCTCAACATCAAGGCGCACCCCGAAAGAGATTGAGGGCTATTTAAAGAGCAGGCTTTCTTGCCAAGGCCGATGCAGGCTCTTGATAATAGCTAATGAAGATAACCCGGACGCAGCAGTGGAGGCCATACTAGGGCTCTCCGATATAGTGCTTGTATCAGAGGAATCCGTTTCCATGATATCTGAAGCCGCTTCGTCTAAGGGGTATAGGATAGTTTTCAGGCAGGGCGATTATTCTGACAAGAGGCATAATAGATTCTTAGATAATTTGGAAAAATCAGGTTATATAGAAATAGCAGGAT
>CAZBNF010000036.1:7185-10353 GCA_964493115.1 uncultured Planctomycetia bacterium
AATAGCGGCGGGGTTGAAACAGGGGCCATCGACTTTGCCAAAGGACTGATAAAGCACGGCCATAGAGCGGTTGTGATATCAAACGGCGGCAGGTTGTTAAAAGACCTGCTTGCCATAGGCGGCGTTCATTATCAACTTCCGGTGCATGAAAAATCCCCTTTCGCGATATTAAGTGTAGTGGATAAGATAAAAGATATTATAAAAAATGAGCGTATTGATATTGTGCATGCCAGAAGCAGGGTCCCCGCGATTTCAGCTTTTTTTGCCGCACGATCGTCAGGTGTGCCTTTTATCACTACATGCCACGGTTATTATTCAAAGCATATATTTAGTAAGATAATGGGGTGGGGAAAATTTGTGATTGTCCCAAGTAATGTCGTGGCCCGTCATATGATACATAATTTTAAAGTGCCTATAGAACGGATAAAGCTTATACCAAGAGGCGTTGATCTAGACAAGTTTACGTTTACAGGGCCGGATGATAAAAAAAATAAACAGGAATACGCGATAGCTGTTATAGGCCGTATAACCCCCATAAAAGGGCATATATATCTTATAAGGGCAATATCAAAGGTCGCGAGAATAATTCCGAATATTAAAGTATATATCATTGGTAACCCGCCGGCATCAAAGCCTAAATATAAACAGGAACTGGAGGTGCTTGTAAAACGCCTATCTCTTTCCAGGCATGTGGAATTTTCGGGTGATTCTGATAATATACCAGACAGATTAAGGGGCATTGATCTATTAGTTGTGCCCTCCGTAGGGGAGGAGACATTTGGAAGGGTGATAATTGAAGCGCAGGCTTCAGGCGTGCCTGTTATTGCAAGCAGGATAGGGGGTATAGTAGATATCATCAAGGAGAATTATAATGGCGTGTTGGTAAACCCGAGAGATTACAGCGCTTTGGCGGAAGCCATGCTTAAGGTTATAAAAGACAAAGAACTGCAGGCGATATTATCAGCAAACGGAAGGTCTTATGTTGAAAAACATTTCACCCTTGAAACTATGTATGATAGTACTATGAAAGTCTATAAGGAGGCAATAGAGTCTTTTAATGTGCTGGTTGTAAAATGGAGTGCTTTAGGAGATATTATATTATCATTACCGGCCCTCAAGGCCATAAGAGAGAGATTTCCTAAAGCTAATATAGCCTTTCTTACAAGCAGGCAGGGTATTGAGATAGCAGGCCGCTTTTCTTATATAGATAATTTTTTTGTCACTAAAAATTTACGTGGAATAAATGGTATTTTCGAGCTTTTGGAAATTGCATCGGAGTTAAGAAGGTTTAGGCCTGACTTGGTGTGTGATCTGCAAAATAACAAAAAAAGCCATTTAGTGTCTTTTTTATCATGCGCAGGAAGAAGGCTTGGTTACAAAAGCAAGAAGTTTGATTTTTTTATAAATGAAGCTGTAGACGGAGCCCGTGAAACTATGCCGCCGATACAGCATCAGTTCAGGCTGCTTGAAAAACTGGGCATAAATTCCATCCCGGAAACAGGCCTGTTTCCAATAACCGAACAGGAGTCAGAATACGCGGATAATCTTATAAAGGAAAGCTGGGCTGGAAAAAAGCAAAAAATAATCGGCATAAACTTTGGCGCAAGCGGCAGGTGGCAGACCAAGAGATGGCCTCTGGAAAACATAGCAAGGGTATCCGATTTGCTCGCAGGTGGTAATATGAGGGTATTCATATCAGGCACAAGAGAGGATTCAGCGCAGGCAAAAAAGATTATCATGCTTTCAAAAAGCAAGCCCTTTGACATTACGGGCAGGACAAGCATAATGCAGCTGACAGCTTTTATAAAAAGATGCGATGTTTTTATCTCCAGTGATTCCGCGCCCATGCACATTGCGAGCCTTTGTAAGGTGCCGTTTATCGCGCTGTTTGGCCCCACTGATCCCGGCAGGCATTCTCAACACAGCTTGCCGGAATCAAGCAACAATTCCCAGCTTATATATAAAAAAATAAAGTGCTCGCCATGCTATAAACCGAGCTGCCGGCACATGAGCTGCATGAAAAGTATAACCGCTGAAGAAATTTTTGCCGCTGTAAAAAAAATACTGGAAAATTAACCGATGAGAGTACTCTTATTAACAACACATCTTGATCTTGGCGGCGTGGGAATATATACTTTATCCTTAGCCCTTTCCCTCAAGGAGGCAGGCTTGGATGTAATAGTGTCTTCAAGCGGCGGGGAACTAGTCTATGATCTGGAAAAAGCCGGTATAGAGCATATATATATACCCGTAAAGACCAGTTCTGATATAGGCCTTCATACGTTAATAAGTGTTTTTAAATTATCCCATATTATCAGAAAACGCTGTATAGATATAGTACACGCTCAGACTAGGGTAACGCAGGTGATAGCCCATATCCTTTCACGAAAAACCGGGGCCTTTTTTATATCGACATGCCATGGTTTTTTTAAAATGAAATTATTCCGAAGAGTATTTCCATGCTGGGGCGCTCATACAATCGCTATAAGTGATGCGGTAAGGCAGCACCTTGTCTGCGATCTTAAGGTTCCAAAGGATAATATCAGTATAATTTATAATGGCATAGATGCAAAAAGATTTAAACCCGATGCGTCGACTGCGGATAAAAGGCTTATAAAAAAACAATACTCATTGCGTGATGGCCCGGTTATCGGTATCATCTCGCGCTTATCAAAGGTAAAGGGGCATAGATACCTGTTGGGGGCATTTCGAAAGGTGCTGGAAAAGATGCCCAATGCTCAATTGCTGATAGTTGGTGATGGCCCGCGGCGCTATAAAGATAGCCTGAATGCCCAGGCAGAGGCATTAGGCATATCATCAAAAGTCTTTTTTTACCCCGCATGCAGGGATACGGTTATCCCTCTTTCTGTAATCGATGTATTCTGCCACCCATCCTTGCAGGAAGGGCTTGGGCTTTCCATATTAGAGGCAATGGCCATGGAACTGCCTGTAGTTGCCTCAGATGTAGGCGGTATATACACTTTGATAAAACATAAGGTTAATGGTTTTTTGATACCTTCTATGGATGAGCAGGCGCTTGCTGATGGAATAATGCAGGTTCTCTTAGATCCGGATACTGCTCACAAGATGGGTAAGTTATCAAGAGAAATAGTTCTCCAAAATTTCACCCTTGATATAATGTGTAATAAAGTTATCGACGCCTATAAA
>CAZBNF010000036.1:10453-12470 GCA_964493115.1 uncultured Planctomycetia bacterium
TAAAAAGATATTATTATGAAGAGAATACTTATAATAGAGCCGAATTGGTTGGGAGATATTCTTTTTACAACGCCATCCATAAGGGCATTAAGGAAGTCGAATCCCGACGCGTTTATAGGGGTTATGGTTCATCCCAGATGTAAGGAGATACTGGAGGATAACCCCAATATAGACGAGTTGATATTATTTGATGAAAGATCATCCCATCGCGGTTTGTTTAAAAAACTTTTTTTTATTTTAGAGCTGAGAAGATTAAGATTTGATATGGTTGTATCTTTTCACAGGTCAATGAGCAGGATGCTCATAGCTTATCTTTCAGGGATACCGCGGCGCGCAGGTTATTATACAAAGAAGCGTTCATGGCTCCTAACGGACCCTATAAAAGAGGAAAATAAGATAACTCATAGAATTGAATATTTTTCAAACATACTAAAAAAGATCGGCATAGATGTTGATAATAAGGATTATGAGTTTTGTATACCCGAAACCGCTTTAAAAGAAGCAGGCGCTGTATTGGATGGAGTGGGCCTGCATAGAGATGAAGAGTTTTTTGTGATAAACCCTGGAGGCAATTGGCCCCAGAAGAGATGGCCGAAACAAAACTATGCGGCGTTCTGTAAAAGATTATACGCAGTTTATAAGCGCAGGATATTGGTAACAGGCGCGGAAAAAGATATTGCGTTGGCATCAGATATAATCAGGGCGAGCGGAGATTATACAATAAGCATATGCGGTAAAACAACACTTAAGCAACTGGCCTCTGTTATGCGTAAGGCAAAATTAGTCTTAGCCAATGACACAGGGCCTATGCATATAGCATTGAGCCAAAAGGTGCCTGTTGTGGCCTTGTTCGGCCCTACCTCCCCTAAAATTACAGGCCCATATGGCAGGGGTAAATACACGGTTTTGCATAAATGGTTTAATTGCGCTGTTCCTTGTTACAAGACATGCCAGGATTACAGATGCATGGAGGCCATATCTGTTGATGATGTTATCGAGGCAGCGGAGAAATTATTAGCATGACCCAACAGAAAAAAATATTACTCTTCCGCACAGACAGGCTTGGGGATTTAGTGCTCACGACGCCTGCGATAAAAGCCCTCCGCAGCGCATATCCTGATGCGTATATAGCTATGATAGTCCGGCCTTATACGGAAGATGTCGTCAAGAATAGCCCCTATCTTGATGAAGTTATCTTATACGATAAATACGGAATCCACAAATCTCTTTGGGCTGCTTTCAAATTTGCTATGGAAATCAGAAAAAGACACTTTGACAGGGCAATAATATTTCATCCGACAAACAGGATGCATATAACAGCGTATATAGCAAATATCCCCAGAAGGATAGGCTATGACAAAAAATTAGGTTTTTTGCTTACAGACAGAATAAAGCACACAAAACATTTAGGCATCAAGCACGAACGTGATTATACCCTTGATATGCTCAAAGCCCTTGGTATAGAATCAGATGAAAAAGAACTTTTTATTCCAATAGATGATAATTCCATGAGCCAGGTGGAAAGCATAATAGCTGATAACGGAATAAAAAAGAATGAGCGGTTTATGGTTATGCATCCCGGGGCAAGCTGCGCTTCCAAGATATGGCCATCGGAGAGATTTGCAAAGCTTGCGGATATCCTTATAGAGAGGCATCATATAAAGATAATAGTAGTAGGCGGAAGAGGAGAAAAGGATGTCTTTTGCGCGGATGCTGTCCGGAAATTCATGCAAAAGGACGCTATTTTTTTAACAGGACAGCTTAGCTTAAGAACCCTTGCCGCTCTTATTAAGCGGTCAATTCTTTTTATATCAAATGACAGCGGCCCTGTCCATGTGGCAACAGCAGTTGGTGTACCTGTTATAGATATATTCGGGAGAGGCCAGCCAGGCTTGAGCCCTTTAAGATGGGGGCCACTTGGGCCAAAAGACATAGTAATGCATAAGGATCTTGGATGCAGGGAAAACTGCCTGGCCCATAACTGCAAAAAGAGCTTTGCATGCATAAGGGCAATAAG
>CAZBNF010000037.1:0-12110 GCA_964493115.1 uncultured Planctomycetia bacterium
GCTTACCCTTTATGATATCTAATTGTGATTTTATCTCTTCTAACATAGCGTTTTAAAGGATACCACAGCCCCTCTCTTTTTACAAGCAAAATACTTTAGGAACGGTTCTCAAGCACGAGTATCCGTGCTTGAGAACCGTTCCTAAGCTCTGAAATGGTCGTAGATTACCTTTGCCTCTTTTCCATCTATAAAATCAACCTTTTTAAGCTGGTTTATGTCCGCCTGTTTTACCTTATCAAGCGAGCCAAAATGCTTGATAAGCCGCGCCTTCCTTCTTGGGCCAATGCCTTTTATGTTGTCGAGTTCTGAAAACTTGGCCTTTTTATTTCGCAAAAGCCTGTGATATGTTATGGCAAACCTGTGCGCTTCATCCCTTATCCTCTGGCACAACAACAGCGCTTTGGAAAAATTACCAAGCAGCATAGGGTCTTTTTTTTCATGCACATAAAGCTTATCGGGATTTTTTGCAATACCTATTACAGGTATATTCATAATCTTTAAAGCCCTAAGCTGTGCCTTAGCCGCCGAAAGATGCCCCCTGCCTCCATCTATTACTATCAGATCCGGTAAAACGCCTTTTTCTCTTAAGAGCTTTCTGTATCTTCTGGCTACTATCTCACGCATCATGCTGTAGTCATCTATGACATCGACTGTTTTTATCTGAAAATGCATATAAGCATGCTTATAAGGCCTTGCCCCTTTAAAACACACCATGGAGCCTGTTGCCTCTTTGCCGCTTATATTCGATACATCAAATGCCTCTATTGTATCAGGCATACGCAAAAGCCCCAGCAGAGACCTTAACTCCTCCAGTCCTTCTGCTGCCTGTTTATCAGTTTTGGCCAAGCTAAGGGATAAAGCTTCTTTAGAATACCGCTGGCCTGATAATAAAGAAGAAAGCGCGCTTATCCTGTCTCTTATATTAGCGGCCTTTTCATAATCCTTATCATCAGAGGCTGCTTTCATGTTTTTGGACAACACGCCTAACAGGTCTTCCTGTCTACCCTCTAAAAACAGTTTAAGCTCATCAACCACGCCAAGATAATCAACTTTTTTATCATTAACGCAGGGGGCCAGGCATTGTCCTATGTGCATATCAAGGCAGCCTTTTTTCTGATTGCCCTGCGGCATGTTACGGCATGTCCTTAGCGGGAATGTCCTTCTCAACGATTTTACCGCCTCATTCAAAAGCTTTGCGTTTGTATACGGCCCGAAATAAAGAGCCCCGTCGGATTTTATCTTTCTTACCACCATAAGCCGCGGGTATTCTTCATTTACAGACAGTTTAAGCCGCGGGTATGCCTTATCATCCTTAAGCAGGACATTGAATTTAGGGCTATATCTTTTAACAAGCGCTGCCTCAAGCAGGAGCGCGGTAGGCTCATCAGAGGTAAGGACAAAATCAACATCTAAAATACTTCCTCTTAGGATTGATTTTTTACACGAAGAATCTGATGAAAAATAAGACCTGACCCTCTTTTTAAGAGAGGCGGCCTTTCCGATATATATAATAACAGACTCTTTGCCTTTAAAAAGGTACACCCCCGGCGAATCCGGTATTCTCTTTATCTTTTCTTCAATATCCAAGACCAAAGCTCCTTAAGCTCACTTATACGCAAGGCATAACAGGCTATTATATAAAATATAATCGCCGCCATAATTGACATCATAAGGCCTGCGATTAAAAAAATAGTTCTCCCCGGCATAAGGCTTGCAATATAAACATTGACCCAATAAGCAACAACTCCCATGAGAACAGACGCTACAGTTATTTTAATCAGCGACATAAAGAGAATTCTTTCATAAAAAGTACCTGTTTTTTTTCTAAGCATGTAAAAGAGCGCTGCCGCGTTAAGTATGCCTGATAATGAATTGGCAAGCGCGAGGCCTCCTACCTTAAGCTTAAACATAAGCATAAAGCTTAACGCTATATTAACCAAAAGAGAAACCGCTGCTACCTTGACAGGCGTCTTTGTATCCTGCATTGCGTAAAAACCGTTTACAAGCACCTTTATAGCGCCGTAAGCCAAAAGACCGAATGAATAAAAAAATAAAGCGCTTGATGTTATGCCTGTGGAATAGCTGCCAAATGCCCCGCGCTGAAGCAATGTCTTTGTTATCGGGTTTGATAAAGCAATAAGGCCGGCGCTTGCGGGCAATAGCAGGAAAAATACACTCCTTAACAGGAAGTTTATGGTCTTTGAAAACTCCTGGGTTTGCCTGTTTGCGACATGGCCTGAAAGCGTCGGAAGCGCTGCCTGGGCAAGCGCTATGGCAAATATGGCAAGCGGGAGCTGCATTATCCTGTTTGAGAAATAAAGCGCCGCCACAGCGCCTTCTCCGACAATCCTGCCTATTGACGCAAGCACAGTACTTACAAACACATTTATCTGATATACGCCGCTTCCGAATATGCGCGGGATGAGAAGCCGCAAGATCTTCTTAACCTGCGGGTGCATAAAACCCCTGCAGTTGAAAACAATGCCGCTTTTTAGGAGTATGGGAACCTGAATGATAACCTGTAATATACCGCCTGATAAAACTCCTGCCGCAAGGCCTACTATGTCCTGCCTCCATGTAAACATGCACACTATAAGCGCGATGTTTAAAAGGCTGGTTCCATAAGCAGGGGCTGTAAAATGCTTTATGGAGTTTAAAACCCCCATCCCATATGCCGTAAGGCCTATGAATATAAGATATGGAAACATAACCCTCGTAAGGGCTACTGTCACATCAAACTTCAGGCTGTCTTCTAAAAAACCTGGGGCAATTGCAAAAACTATGGGCCTTGCGAATAAAAAACCCGCTATTGTAAGCAATGTCAAAACAACAAGCATCAAATTCAGCAGTATATTTGCCAGCCTCCAGAAAGATGCCCTGCCGTTTCTGTTAAGCTCTTCCACCAAAACAGGCACAATCGCTGAATTCGTAGCCCCTTCACCTATCAGGTCACGCAGAAGATTGGGTATCCTGAACGCAACGACAAAGGCCTGCGCGTATATTCCCGTACCAAAAAACGCCGCGAATATTATATCCCGCACAAAACCTAAAACACGGCTCACCAGGGTGGCAAACCCTATTACGCCTGCGGATTTTGCTATGGATTTATTAGTTGACATATCTTGCCCTGCTATGTTATATTATCATCTCATAATCGGAGGATAATATGGCTAATTTAAATGCAGCAAAAAAATCAATAAGACAGGATAAAAAAAGGCGGCCTCACAATGTCGCTATGGCTTCTGAGCTGAAAACGCTTACCAAGAAATTAAACGCTTTTATAGGCGCGGGTAAAGCTGATGAGGCATCTAAGGCGCTTTCTATACTTATGTCTAAACTTGATAAAGCCGCGAAAAAGGGCTTTATAAAACGCCAAAACGCTGACCGCAAAAAATCACGTCTGTCTTTAAGGATAGCGAAACTCAAAAAGTAATGAGCTTTTGTCTTTGCGAACCCGAAAGGGTGAAGCCTGCCTGCCGGCAGGCAGGCAATCTAAAGTCCATAATTTTATCTTATGACAGATGCCTCAGCTGGCGAGTTTCACAACCAGCATCTCAAGCAGATAATCATCCCTCACGTTGCTTCTTTTTATCAGGATATCAGTTTCCGATAAAGCCTGGAGGTCTTTCTTTAACCTGCTCAAGGAAAATTCCCTTGTCTGAATTATCAGTTTGTCAAGCCTGTAAAGGCTCATCTTTAACCCTGAAAGCATTTCTGCCTTTGAAGCGCCTCTTGAGAGCATCCTCTTAACCCTTATCAATCTTATAATATGCCATGACAGAAAACCTACCATCTGCGTAGGGTTTGATTCTGTCTTTAAAAGCTCTTTTAATATAAGAAGCGCTTTATTTGGTCTTTTAGCGTTTATGGCATCCAGCAAAAGAAAGGTTGAGCTTTCAGTAGGCATATCCAGAAAAAACATAATATCATCATCTGTTACGCTTTCCCTGTCTCCCATGAAAATGCTGACCTGCTCTATAACAGATATAGTTTTACCGATATCCTGTTTTGTGGCATCTGATATAAGAGCGGCACTTTTATGACTTATTTTCTTTTTGGATTTTTCAAACTCTTTTACTATCCAGTCGGATATATCATCTGTTTTATTCGCGGAGCTATCTATTCTTGCGACGCTGGCAGGGAGTGTTTTCACAAAACTCTCAAGCCTTGCTGATGGCTTACCCCCGAGCATCACAAGAAATGCGCTGCCAGAACAAGGTTTTTTTATATATAGAACAAGGTGTTTTCTATCCTCTTCTGAAAATGTCTCAGGCTCAATCAGGGCAGCCATCCTGTTGCCTCCTGTTATCGAAAACGTCTCTAAAAAATTAATGACATCAGAGGCTGCGGAATCTTTTGCATAATAAAGGTTATAATTAAACGCATCAGCAGTTTTTCCCATAAGCTTTCCCTTGAGCCTATCGAGATAGCGTCTTTTTCTAAATTCATCTTCACCGGTTATTAGATATGTCAGGGTATTTTTTTGGGGCGGGATATTGCTTTTTGGCGGCATCTTACCAGACCTCTATGGTCCTTTCTACTACCCTTCTTGCCAGGTCATTAAGCGCGTCGGCTACGGCAGCGTTTTCGCTTTTTCGTTGCGGGCCTGTTGTGAAATAATAATCACTGCCCGCGAAGTTCTTCTCAGACCACATCACCTTGCCTGTGGCTGTATCTATAAGCTGCATATCCACAAAAATCGCGATCCTATACTGGTCTATCGTGTCATTGTAGCCGTATTGTGTCGGCTCTCTTCTAAAATCAACAAGCGCGCCTTCCAATATAAGATTAGCGTCTTTTTTCTGGACCACGCGCAGATGCCCGTCAAAGATAAACCTGTCTATTACAGCCCTTGTTACATCAACCTCCAATAAAGGCCTGTATGTCTTGTACCTCTGGCGGTCCGAAATCTCATCGGTAATCGGTATCTTGTTGGCAAAATTTTCGATACTTATTGTCTTAAGGTGTGCGGGTAAAAGCGAGCCTGTGGTATAGCCGCAGCCCGATAATAGAACTGCTGATAGAACTAACAGCTGGCAGATATTTTTCATACTCATGGCTTACTTCTTTGTCTTATCGATACGTTTCTGTACAACCTTAAGCCTTTCAAGCGCGGCAGGGGCAGATAAGGCCGTAGGGAATTCATCAAGTATCTTATTGTAATATACCGCTGCTGATTGGTACTTACCTATACGCTCATAAAATCTCGCGTTTTGCAGATAATGCTCTGCTCTTTCTTCTATTATTTGACTTTTCTCTTTCTCTACACTTGCAACTAATTCGCTGTCCGGGTGGTCACGCTTAAATTCATCAAATTCTTTTTGCGCCTGTATGGCGAGGGACTGGTCATAGGCACTGCCGCTTGAGGCAGCAGATGCGGTTAAGGCAAGCTGAAATTTTGCCTCCATAGCAACAGAACTGTCGGGATAGTCATCAATGATTTTCTGGAAGGCCTCTCTCGCCTCCTGGTAAAAAGAGATCTTCTTATAAAGCTCACCTATACGAAACTGCGCGATAGGCGCGTTTTGGCTGTAAGGGGCATTTGATACAACTTTTTTGTATACATCTATTATCTGCTCCGGTATGGCCTTAAAGCGCATCCCGAAAAACCTTGTTTTCTCCCCCTCGTAAAGCTTGTTTCCTATTTCAAATTGGCGGCTTACTATTTCTTCTGTCCTCTGCGTAAACGGATAATCATTAATAACCTGCTGATAAGCCTCAAATGCCTGATAGGGATAATCCATCTCTTCGTAACAGCGGCCTATATAATATTGTGCCTCTGATGCTGCCTCAGAGCGCTTGTAATACTTTATTATCTTTCTGAATTCGCCAAGTGCCTTTTTATAATCTTTTGCCTCAAAGAAATCCATGGCATAGAGAAGTTGTTCTTTTGGGGTATCTTTAGGGGCGTATTTGGGGTTTATCCACTTTTTTGTCTCAGGAGTCCATACCCAATAGCAATACCCTGTGCCAATATCAATGGCCAGTGTAAATATTATAATAATAAATGTAAGTTTTATATAAGTTTTCATAAGATGATTTGTTGAAGTAGTGTAGTAGCTAATATATCATTCTAGGGGGGGGTTGTCAATAGGTAAAGGTAAAGGTAGAGGTAGAGGTAAAAGGTAGAGGTAGAGGTAGAGATGAAAGCAAGAAACAATGCCTACGGAGTGACCACCGCAGGCGCGGGTGATTTTGCTATAAAGGAGGCGAGATGCTTTTTATCCTCCTCTGTCATATCCATAAACTGCAAACCCACATTATATTGAGAACTTCGCGGAATTTTTTGAATCCAGGCAACCTTAGAAATCGCCTTTATGGCCCGGGAAAAAGATGGGACAGAAACTTCTACAAGCAGCCTTGTAAAAATTGAAAGAAATTCACTTGATGCAAAACGAATCCCGCCTTCACTTATATCTTTCGTAAGAGAACCTGTATATGTCTCTATAGGCCTTTGAATATCCTTAAATTGGACTGGAAGACGGGCATTTATTCTCGGAGAACTCCTTTTCTCCTTCACATAAGGCTGCATATCTATATCTCCCCCATTATTTATAATTTCTATTTATGGTGTAATTATAACACTATATATATAACATTGTCAAGCATAATTTAAAACTTTTTAAAAAATAGTTTAAAGGTCATTTTTCTCCGCCCCCTGCATATTGTGGCCTAAAAAACCCTCAAACACAATATAGGCCGCTATGTAATACGCGCACACAGCCCATAAAGAAATGCCTTTTATCTCGAAAAAGCTGAATGGCAGGCCTGAAAGTATGGCCATGGAATTAAAAAGTGTAAAAAATAAAAAATGTACGGTGTAGGCAATAAGCCGCGCCATAAATATAAGCGCGTAAGGAATGCATACAAGCATAGCGCCTAAAGAAATTATTATCCCAAGAAAGGGTATGACAATAATATTGGCTATAACTGTTATTGGCGATATTATTCTGAAATGAAAAGCAACTATCGGCCAAACACCTACAAAAACCGCGAGTGACGAAAAGAATGCCTTTCTTGAATATGATAAAATATTATAAACCCCCCTCTTTATTACAGGCTTTTTTTCTTTATTTTTATGGCGAAAGAATACCCCTTCGATCCTTGGCGTAAGATACACTATAAAAAATACGCAGGAAAAAGAAAGTTGAAATCCCGCGTCAAAAACCTGCATCGGGTTTAAGAGCAGTATCAAAAGCCCCGCGAAAGAAAGTGCTGAATATATATCAAAATCCCTATCAATTATAGTAGATATAAAATATACGGATATCATTATAGATGCCCTTATGATCGGCGTTCTTTCTCCTGCCATAACAACATAAAGCCATAAGAATAATACGACTATCGCGCTCAATGGTTTTCGCGGAATTTTTAGTAATTTTAAAACAAAAAAAAGTATTCCTGAAATTATCCCAACATGCAGGCCGCTTACTGAAAGTATGTGGATAGTACCCGTACGGACAAAAATGTTCGAAAGGCCCTTGGGGATGGCCTCTCGCCTTCCGATAAGCATTGCGCTTAATACAGCATCATCAGGATATGGCAGGTATCTCTTAAAACGCCTTTCTATCCTGCGCCTTAATTTATGTATATATTTTTTGAATGATAACGGGCGAGTTTTGCCGATAAGCGCGATATCATCGTCCTTTTTTGCGTCTATAGCAGTATAGATTCCCCTTCTGTTCAGGTATCTTGCATATCCTTGCCTTGAATATCCTTGTGCGGAGTCGAGTTTTTTTATGTTTCCATAAATCAATACGCTGTCACCATAATTATACTCTCTTTCATTATCAGATATGGTAACCTGGGATAGGCCTTCTGCCTTCAACCAGGTATTATTCATTTTATAAGACGCGATCTCCAATAAAAAACTGCAGCGCCTGTTACCCCACCTCTGCCATGTATATGCAGGCAGGGATTTTACAGTACCTTTTATATAAGCATACTGGCTCGGGCGCTCTAAAAGACGATAAATATTATTGGCGGAAAGCGTGTTAAAATTAATGCATGCTAATGCCCCTGATATAAAGACAAGCGCGCTTAACAGAATAAAAAATATGTTCTTTCCTTTTTTTCTTAAAATAAAAACCGACAGGATTAAAAAAGATGCTGCATATAAAAGCGCGTGAAAACTTACCTTCGTATGGTAAGCATAGATTATGCCTCCTGAGAAAACGAAAAAGGCGCACGCTAGCGGCCTCTTTGTAATTCTGGAAAAATTAAATATACGCTTAAACTCTGAAATCATAGAAAATCTTTCAGGGACGGTTCTTGAGCACGCCTACCCGCCGGCAGGCAGGCATTGTCGTGCTCAAGAACCGTCCCTAAGAATATTGTCAATCAGTTACAGTAATCACCATAGAAATGGTCTTGTATTTTTTCTCGCCGATCCCTTTTACGCACTTTATCTCCTCGCAAGAACTAAACGAGCCATGAGCATCACGGTATTCTATTATTCTCTCAGCAAACTTCGGGCCTATGCCGGGAAGTCTTGTAAGCTGATACCTGCTGGCTGTATTTATGTTTATGATTTTTGATTGAGTTATTTTTTCCCGTGCCAAGGCAAGGGTATCTGTTTCGGCACTGGCATATGGGGCTATACTCTGGCTTATCTTAAGAGAATACGATATCGTAAGACAGGAAATCAGTCCTAAGAGCACAACGAGGCTTATTGTCTTTTCTAATCTTTGCATATCTTATCAAGGGTTACTATGTCAAAACCTTTTTGTTTAAGGGCTGGTATTATCTGTTTTAATGCCTCAATAGTATTGCGGCGAGGTACATTTTCTTTTATGTTTCGCCCATCGTGCAGGAGTATGATTGACCCGTCTTTTGCCTTGGCTGTTGAAATATCAGCTATTATTTCAGGGGCATGGTCCAGCCAGTCCATTGAATAACATTCCATATCCCAAAGCACGAGTTTATAGCCCTTTTTCTTGATTATCTTTTCAACCGTTTCATTATATTCACCATAAGGCGGACGAAAATACTGCGGCCTTACATCAAGAACTTCTTCGAATATTTTTTCTGACTTTTCTATTTGCGATAATATTTGATCGGCTGTTAATAGATTAAGGTGAGGGTGATCATAGGTATGGTTTCCTATTATGTGGCCCTGGGTTTTTGCTGCAATAGCTACTTTAGGTAAACGTTCAATATTTTTAGCAAGAAAGAAAAACGCGGCTTTCACATTATAGGCCTTAAGGATATCGAGTATCTGCAGGGTATACTCTCCGTTTGGCCCATCGTCAAAGGTAAGCGCGGCTTGCTTTTGGTCAGCATTCATAGCGCTTTATTCTAACGCCAGAGTGCTATTTAAGTCAAGCTGTTTGTGCCTTTCGGCGGGTTGGATATAATAGCACTTATATATCGCTTATGTCTTTGCCTTAAGCAGCGATTTGGCTTTTTTTGCCCTGATTTTGGATAATCCGCAAAAATACCATCGCTGCGTAGGCAAAGACATGAGCGAAAATTGCTGCCATATGGGTTATTATTATAAATAAAAAACGGAGGACAAGCCTAATGAAAGGCCCGCCCCCCTGGCACTGTTTTAGGAACGGTTCTCAAGCCCCTGCTGCTTCGCTTTGCGAAGCAGCAGGGGCTTGAGAACCGTTCCTGAGCTTATGCTGCTATCAAGGCAAGCAGTCTCATCATATGCAGATCTTCGAGTTCGCCATCTGCATATACTGGATTAACTGGCCTTAATGTCACCTCTATAATAAATGTACCTGGTTCGAGATATCGTGATGGTATTGACTGGCCTGTTAAGTTAAAGTATGCTCTGCTCAATATACCTTTGATACTGCCATCAACTACGCCAATAGATGATAAATATCTACCTTTTGCAAATGCTGCAAGGCTTAAAAGGTTAAGATCATTACCCTGGATGAGATCTCTTAACATAACAGCGTTCTCATACCCTTTTGCTCTTAATGCCTCAAGGCCTTGTTCTGTTGTAGCTATTGCAAATGCATTTGTATTATCTGGGGTAAGAGCTGGTATCTCAGCTATTGATTTTGCCTGCATTTTGCAGTTTGCTGTTAAGTTTACAGCTTCAAGCTCTGTTAGCTCTCTGTTGTGTTTTTGTGAAAATGCTCTTGTGCTCATAGCCTTCTGGAATTCTGTTGCTACCATTGGCACTGCATCACTCTGCTCTACATATATATCTAAGGCCTGCTCTACCACAGCTGGAGTAACACCTTTAGGGAGTTCTTTAAACGTGCTTATCTGTTGTATTAATGCTGCAGCATCAACTGCCCCTTCTATGGCAGTCCTTAAATGCTGCGCAGCTATCTCACCTTTTACAGCTTCCTGCACCTGTGCTGCTGCTAAAGAGGAGCTCTCTCGTGCAAGGAATGACTGTAGCTGTTGAAGTTGCGTGCCTGTAAGAGCCTGCGCTGTGCCAAGAAGAGCCTGCAGTTTAGCAACAGCCTCTGCCTGATCAGCAACCGGTTTCGCTGCTATATCCTTAAGCTGTTCATAAAGAGATGTTACTTCATAATTAAAGTCGTCGATCTGTGCAATACTTGTTGCTATAAATCCAGCTGAAGAGGCCTTTTCATTTACTATGACAAATGCCCCTGGTGTGCTAGCTGGTATATCTTTATTAGCACGCATCACTTCATTCAAAGGAATTCTTTTGATCAGCAACTGTGTAGTCTCATCACCAAGCTGTGCATTAACTGTATAAAAGAATGTCTCTGGTGTAATACCTAATTCTAATGTACCAACCCACTCAAGTGTTGGAGTAAGCCCTTCTTTGTCTGCATCAAGCAATAGAGATAGTCCATCATTAACCGTTTCAATAGACATATTTTCACTTAGTAACGTTCCTAAATGCTTTAAGTGTTCTTCAAGAATTGGATGTTCTGCTCGAAGCTGTACAGCAGCTTGCGTATCAACACTAAATACACGGTTAGCCACTGTTACGTCAACTAAACCAGCTGAGGAGGTCTTTGCAAGAGGAGATGTACTTATAACAGGGTATATTGTCAATGGCCTGTTGTCTTGTTCCATATGCATCAACAGTTGCCTCTCTGCAACAACACCTGCCTCATCTGCAACTCTTGCCTGTGCAAGCACCCATACACCGTCACTACCTAAACGATGATCAAGCCTGCCGGTAAATAATCTTATCTTTGCTCCTGTTGAATAAAGGTCAACAGCGTTTACCAAATCATATACGCCCAACAACTCAAGAGACCTTATCTGATGAGAAAGATCAGCATTGGCAGGAAGCGCAAGAAGCCTATCCATTGTTTCGCTCTCACCGTAAAGGACTGTTAAGTTGTTCAGAGCAATTGTCTGCTGACCAGAAGATGAGCTCTTTGGCCTCATTACAGTTATACCATATTCACTTACCGGCAAACTCGTAAAGGTTGTTGCCCCATTGACATCAAGAGCATGAGTGTACCCTCTATTAGAGGCTTTATCAGCAAGATTTATAAGCAAGCCACCTGTATAAAGCTCAAAGGTCGACGATATTGAAACTGTAACGTTCATTAGGCCTGTTCCTTGATTCACATTGGATGTAATAGCAACAACCCTATTACCAATTTTAGTAGATTGGCTTCTATCCGTAATCCCTAAGCTTGCAAGTTCTTTATTGAGCTCAGCTAATGGATTAGCAAATAAACCGGCAGAGGAGGCCTTGGAGATCGCAGGCAGATATACATTTACTCCCTGCCTTAAAGCTGATAGAGAGCTATCCTTTTGCAGGCCCTGTATTTCATCCCTGGACATCACCACAAGCGCTGATTTCGTGGCTTGAGAGGCACCCTGTTGCGCATCCACGGTAAATGGAACGAGGAATGCACCTGGTATGCCTTGCATCTCTTGGGCTCCAGCGGGAATTCTTCCTTGTGACACCTCTTTCAGCGCCCTTAACATAGCGTCCATACTGGCAAGCTGTGCCTGAAATTGATTGCGCGCAGGATCCGCTACTTCAAGACCCTGCTGTCTAATCGCAAGGTTTGTGGCCGCATCAACAGGCGGCGTGTCCTGCCCGCCGGCACCATTATAGGCAATGCCTGTGCTGAATATGATTGTCACCGCGAGAAATAACACCTGTAAAGTAATTATCACTTTTGCCTTTTTCATTTCGTTTTCTC
>CAZBNF010000038.1:0-12026 GCA_964493115.1 uncultured Planctomycetia bacterium
AGCCTCTTTTTGTGATTATTTTCCTATTGGCATTTTAGGGCTCCCTTTTATAGTATTTTAGTATTCCATAACATAATTAAGGGGACACACTACTTAATTATGCGCTTTTCCTTTTCTCCTTGAAACAAAAAGCAGCTTCGGCTTCCCACCCCGAACCAAATTCTAAAAACTTGCGTTCGGAAAATTTGTTACGGGGCAGGCCCAAGCTGCTAATACTTATAATATGCTACCATATCAGCCATATTGAATCAATCTATTTATTCTATTCCTTGCCCTTCTGGATTAAGTATTGTGTCCCCTTTATTATAAGTATTGTGTCCCCTTTATTACTTTATTAAATAATAAAATAATAATATGTATTAGCTAAGCCGCTTCTTTACCGTTATGAACAACCCAAGCCCTATTAAAAAAGTTGCTATTATGAGCTGGTATTTGAACTGAACAATTCGTACAAGCTTATAGAATATACCCATCTCTTGCTTCATCCATGGCTTCATTTTTATAATATCTTGGAGATCAACAGGGTCAGTAAACATAAAATCTTTTAACTCATAGGTATAAAGTGATACTAAGTGTAAGTCCAAATCTTCAGGGGACGAGAGAAGATCTCTCTGATGGTTAAGACCAATAAGGACCACAATTAAAAGCACTGTAACACATAATATGATTATTTGTTTTTTATTTAACTTCACTTAAAATATCCTCTTTCATAACTAAGCCTTAATCGTAAATTCAACTATATCCGTTAAGAATGTATTAACGTATATCTCGACTTTCCAGCGGCCAAGCTCTGGTTCGGTGTCTTTCACAGAAACCTCTACGCTGTTGTACGCAGTATATCCGAACGATTCTTTAGAGTCTAAATGATACTTAACAACTCTCCAAAGCTCACCATCAGGAGAGTACCAATCGCTCTGGATATCATACCCGTTAAAAGGTTCCAGATCATAAAAACTCATTAAGATAAATACTTCCTGGCCATTCTTATATTTAAAATCGTCACGTTCATCAACAGGGACTAAAATCTTGTTTTCTTCCCGTACGCCGGAGCATACAGTAGCTTTAAAAGCTTCCGGTTTCTTTAGACCGCCTATTCGCCAGTTTAAGACTATCTGAGTTTGACGCAATGTCCCGTCTTCTTCTTTTAGGGTACAAGTCCCCGCATAAGCCGATTGATAGCCTTTAATAAAATGTGCCAGGGGCAGGACCCCGATCTCAAGGGCAACAATATTCTCAGGCAAGCCCGGGATAGTGTTTTTTATGGCAGCATATAAAGGGAAACCTTCAGAGATGCCTGAATCAGCCGGCTCTAGTCTGACTTTCTCGTTCTCGGTATCAATCGTCGTTTTAATACCTTTTTCTATAAGCTCATCTTTAAACTTTTCAGCGATTTTAAACTTACCGTTAGTAAGCTCTTTGGCATCAAAAAGTTTATCAACATATCCTGCAACCATCGAGCTTGTTTCAGCGGCAGCAGCTCCCTGCCAGCCAAAGTCTCCCGGTTTACTGCGAACACGATCTTCGAATCTTACAAATCTAATTTTGCCTGTTTTATCTATTCGTTTTAACTTTCTCTCTTCAAACAGTAATGAATAACAAGGTTCCCGGTTGACTTCGTAAGACCATATTTGCGTTTCTCCATCACCAATCCAACTTTTATAATCTGGGAAACCCCAAGCGAGAGTTACATCTCCATAGCTCATGCCGGCAGAAACCGTCCCTGCCATTATATGATCTTTTATATCTTGCGGGACATTCGGGTTATTATTAAAATAGTATTCTCTCATTAAGTCTATTGTAGTTCTTGAAGCCGCGTACCCTGAGGCTGCAATACAAAGAATCAAACTAATAACAAATACTAATTTCATATATTCTATCCTTTTTGAAGTTAACCTTGGTATGGTTGCCTATAAGCTGCTATACCAAGTACCATATAATATTCATTCTGAAAGTGTGGGATCTTCTAACGCCAAAACAAAAATATAAGGAAGCATCCGCCCAACACAACAAATAAAATCAAAACTGATTTCCAGTTAATCTTTTTATTAAACATAAGACCTACCCCTTCGGTTTTAAATAAACCTCTATCTCAGCCGGCATTTTATAGGTTACAGACGCACATACTGATACTCCCCAAAATATTCGCCACGTTCCCTGCTTAACCACAAACCCAAGAAACTTTTTCTCTGGAATAATACATTCTACTTTGTCAAACGTTGCTTTTGCCGGAGCATCCGGAATATAACGCCTAAACCAACATTCCAGCCACCCCGGAGTCGCCTCTGCTCTTGGTAGTTTTACGTCTGCCTCCCCCTCTTTTCCTTCACCAAGGACTTCTATGCTACCTATATCAAAAGCCTCTTTAGGGATTGCGCTTTTAAGCCTTTGTACTGCTTTCTCAGATATTTTATGATAGTTTACCTTTTCTGCTACTTTAACATCTGCTATCACCTCAATCTTATCGATGTTATCCTCGGGTATTTCCTTCTTAGCTAATGCCTTGGCTTCTTCTATAGAATGACCTTTGAATATTCTTGTTTCGGCAGTTTTAATCGGTGTTGCACGAAGAGGCACTTCTCCAGTAGACCACCAATGCTTGGCATCCTCAGCGGCAACACGTAAATCCAATTTGCGTAGTTTTGCACCTTCTTCGCAAACAAGAATGGGTCCGAGTCGATAAGCCATTGATGCAGAACCTACTGCCGCCCGCATATTTTGGTGTGTTTGCTGCATTGCTAATCTTGCACCAGCCAAAGAAGGATATCGTCTTCTTGAATCAACAAGTTGCTGATCGATATAGATATATCCCTCACCCCGCGGGATGCTTACTTCAGGGCAAGGACAACTGTTATCTGAACAACGACCACCACCTGCTGGTACATCACTTTCAAAATATTCCATTATCAGCTCCTTTTTTATTAATCTATCTTAACAGGCTTGCCGTCTTTAATTATAACAGTTGTATCTGATAATAGGACTCCAGCTACTCTTATTGGGTCATCAGCTCCTCCGATTACTGTTATAGTCAGACCCTCGAAAACGATCGGATTACTATTGCTGATACCTAATATGCCGTCTGTCGCGCACCATTTACCGCTGCCTTCTTCCCTAAACAGTTTTACGCTAATAGGTGATTTAGCTTCATACAGGCCAGAAAATTTGATAACGGGGTCAAGCTGCATACCCGACGTGCTGCTCCAGTATATCAAGCCAAATATAATTTTCATGTTATTACCTGACATACTTATCTGTTGATGGTCATTTAAAAGCAACATTTGACTATCAAGCTCTCCCCATGGGGACTTAATCTTCTCATCGCCTCCTATATTAAAAAGCACTCCCTTAATGGGAATTTCATCACCTTCTGCAAGCGCAATGTTTCCAAAATATGAGCCTGAAAATAGAATAGAGCAAAACAGAAGAAGTGCGACGTACTTACTGAATGTACTATTGCATAAATCTTGCTTAAACATTACTTGCCTCTTTTTTTTGCCTTTGTTGAAAAAACTAACGATAAGACATATTATGCCTGAAAAAAGTAACACTGTAAGCAACAGATCAGTTAAAACAAGTAAATTCAAGCTGATCGGCCCTATCTGGAACGGGTCTGGCAAATTCGGACGAATGAAACCAATCAAGATGCTTGCAATAAACCAGGTACCCAGTATCTTTAAGCTAGTAGACCTTAAAGTCGATGCATTTTTACAGCTTTTTTGGTCATTGCCTTTTTTGAGCTGAGCGGGAAGGCTAATCCCTCTTTCAGTCAGAATATCACTAAGCGCCTTAAACGCCTCGTCTGACCATTCGTCCCTGTTGTTTTCTTCCCATATTTTCAGCAACTCATCTGTCTCTTTTTCTCTCATTTGGTTTTTTATTTCTGCCGCTATTTTACTCATTTTTACTCCTTCTTTGCAGCTAGGGACGGTTCCCAGTTTTTTAAAAATGCTAGCACAATCTTGAAATGCTCTTAACCCCAATCTATGAATCTTAATGCGTCATTATCTTTAACCCCGGCCTCACGCAGTGTACGGAAGTCACCACTAAATTGTTTTGCTGAAAGATACCCCTTATCGCAATATAGCTGATATCCTGAGTGAAAGCCCCTAATAATACCAATTTCTTGTGCTATTTGATTGAGCAATTGCGGGGCCTCGAGATCCAGAGAAAGAGTCAAGTTATATTCTCCTATATATGAATCATCAAACTGAATGGGGGCATCTACTTTGATTGTGACATCAACCGAACCTGTTTTTCTACTAGCGCCAGTCGATTCACCTGTTGAACCTTTGTCACCTGCCGCCCATTCACGAATTATATCACGGGCCTTTTGTTCCGTCGCAGGATCTAAATATTTGGTCGGTGCGGCGCGCTGGGCATCTATAAATTTTTCTTGCGCTTTCACGCTGTCACCTAGTGCTTCATAAATAAAGCCTAGAACCAAATGCGCTGTCCAATAAGCACTAAAATGTGTCTTGATACTATCTTCATAATATTTTCTGGCAGTTTCAACATCCTTTATCTCCATGTAATGTTCAGCAAAGGCACCAAGAGCTACCGCGTGTTCCTTTTTCGGCAAAGCGGAGCCAACAGCTTGTTCAAGCGATTCAACTGCCTTTGCAATCTCTCCATCTTGATAATGCTGCTTAGCTTCCGTCAGAGGCTGTTTCCATTGTCCTTGGTCAGCGGGCTGTTTGTGTGTATCGGTTTCTTCCTGCTTCTCAAAACGCTTAATCGCTTCAACATTCAATTTATGCTCATCGTAATGCGGGATAAATTGTGGTGGTATGCTCTGTCCCCAAAAAATAATATATGAAGGAGGTAATGAACGTCCATGATTAAGCTTAGCATTGTCAGCAAACCATATCCACTCATCTTTCGTAATATGCCATACAGCCATTAATGCGCCACAATATGGACAAAAAACTCTTGGGCTAGAGTTACCGTAGCCTGGTGGATTATGCTGCATCGAACCTGGTGCGTCTTGACTTTTGTATCCTTCTTCCCATATAAAATGCTTGTGACAGCAGGCACATTCAACCGTCGGCTCATTACTTGTCTTCTGATCAGAATCACTGTTTTTAGTTTTAATTGCTCCCCCGTATATATTAGTAAAAGCTGAAGAAGCCAAGCCTTTTATGAGAAAACTGCCTACAAATACCCCTGATAGGCCAATAACAATCCAAATAAGTGGAAACACCACCCAACCGATACAGAAGCTAAGTATCACACCGAGCGGCAATCCACCTAGAATGCTCTTGATAATGATCTTTTCCTTCTCATATGTATCTACCTTACCAAAGATCAATTCCCCATAGGTTCTATTGCATATATAAATCCCTACTAGCGTAAATATTAATGGGACTAAATCAATTATTGTTAAAGAACCCTTAGGAGCTTCTCTACCGGAAATGATCGCAGTTATAATACTTGCGCTAACAAATAGCGCTATTCCTATACGATATTGCTTATTTTGCAAACACTGCTCTAATTGTTTTATAGTTGATTTGATAGTTGCTGTTTGCATCTCTAGCTCCTATTTGTTTTTTGTAATGCTTCTTTTACTGTTTGGTGCCAGGCCCAGCAAATGTCTGATTCTGCCCGTGTTCAGTCAAAAGCGCCATTACTGTTTTTGTTTCCTCAGGGTTAATATTTCCGCCTGTTAATAGAACCAGCCCTTTTGTACCATCGTCAAGCGTGATATTGCTGATAGCCTGACAAACGGTTCCCTCGCGTGGGGTAAGTTTTGGACCTTCAACAGTAATGTAGGGAATTCGTGATATTACTTTCATCGCGGCATTTATATCCTTAAAGTATGCCATGAGTAAAATCTTTCCCATTGATAGAATCTTTTTCATGGCCTGATCAAACATGCTTCCTTCAATTACCATCGCACAACCTCCCTATGGTTAGTTAATGAATGTTTGCTTTACTCTCTTTGAGCGAATAAAATACGGCACCCATATGCTGCTTACAATTAGCCAGAATAGAACGGCCATAGCCGGTGGTATAAACATAAACATGAAAAGCTCTTTTAAAGACATACGCGCCACCAGAAGAAGAATATTTTTGTAGCTCTGTTTCCCCTAATAAAAAAGCAGCTTTAATTCCCACCAAAGCCGCTAACGTGGTAAATATATTACCACAAAACTTTAATGCCCTCAAGATTAATTATATCAATTATACTCTTACGCTACTTACAACCTCCCCCAATAAACAGCTAAGCTCTTCTCTTCTTGAATCCGCCCCAAGGTTCCCATTCCCCTTGCGGTAAACTTAAAAAATCTTACGGAACAGTTCTTTGCTTCAAGGCAAAACAAGAACAGTTCCAACCACTACAAAACACCCTAACTAGTCTCTAATAAATCCAAACATTTAAGATCTATAGATATAGTGGTATTTATCCTCACACCAACTGATATACTGAGCTTTGTAATGCAGTTGGTGTGGGGATGATTTAGGGTATTTTAGTATGAATTAAGGGTTTCCCTATAAACAACTCTGCTCTTGTTTAATTTACCCATAATAAGGTAAAACAATAATATAAACCGTGATTCTTTTATATAAAAAGAGGCTTTTAGTATACTTTCTTCTACCAAAAGCCTCTTTGTTTATTCTTGCTCTATCTTTGTTCTATTGTACAGATATATCTGCACGTACTAAGCCTGCTCCTTGTTCATAGCTATTTAATCCTAAGCTCTCTGCTGTATCTTGTAATTTGTTCTTTACCTCATTTGGATCCCAAATACTATTAGTGTTGATATCGTAAGAAGGGTCAATCTCAGTTGCACAGACTAAGGCTGCTATACCAGTTACATGTGGTGTAGCCATGCTTGTACCGCTTAGATACTCATAATCGGTATCCTTATATGTAGAGTATATATCTGACCCTGGAGCAGCTAGATCAACCTCTGGTCCATAGCTTGAAAAATAAGAAAGCATATCATTTTGATCGATTGCAGAAACAGTAATAGTCTCCTGGTACCTACCAGGATAATCAATAGCGCCTCCGACAGTACCATTATTACCTGCTGCTGCAACAAGTATTATCCCTGCGTTATAGGCTGCTGTAATTGCATCATGAAATGACTGATTATCACCTGATGAGCCTAAGCTCATATTTACTATCTGCATCTGATTATTAATACACCAGCCTAGGCCTTCAATTAAATCTGAAAGCCATCCTGAGCCGTCACTTTTTAAGACTTTAACGGCATAAAGATATGCTTCAGGCGCAGCGCCTATTACGCCAATATCATTGTTTACTGAAGCTACGATTCCTGCAACATGTGTACCATGACCATTGTCATCTTGACCGCTCTTGCGTGGATTTATTGCATTGAAATTACCTTTTATATTATCTTTAAGGTCAGAGTGATTTAAATCTATGCCTGTGTCTAAGATTGCCACCTTAACAGCTGAGCCTGCGGTTGTTTGCCAAGCTAATTCAGCATTGATTCTATCTATGCCCCAAGGTAATACTTCATCAGGCTGGGGATTGGAAGGTTTACCAGGCTTTGATGGTTTGGAAGGCTTGCCAGTGGCATTTATTATCAGGTCATCATCAATTCTTAAGACATTCGGATCTGCTAAAAGGCTCGCTTTAGCCTGTGGCGGAAGATATACAGCCGATCCGTTGATAGCAGGTAATTGTTTTATTGCAGTGACACCAAATTTTTTTACCAACGCTGCCTGTGCAGGCTGGTTAACAAATGTTTCAGAAAAAACTACTATCTTACGTGGATGTGCGTTATCGCTGCCAGCTGATGCAATAGAAGTTAAGCTCGATAGCAGCAGGCATACAAAAAAGATCTTGAAGCCATTAACTATTAGATGTTTCATCATACCCCTCCTTTTAATTATTTTATGACCTGATTAAGGTTAAGTTATGAACGATAACTTAATCGCAATAAGTATATACCAATATTTTATATCTTTCAAGTAAAAACTTTCAAAATTCTTTAGGTGCATGATTGATGTCAAAACGAAACAACTCTTACGCCTATAAACACTCAAGATCCTCTTTTCAATCTGGATGCTAAGTCAGAAGGTAGCTTTGCATCTAAAATAGCTTTAATGGCGGAATCAGCATCATATTCTAAGCGTTTAAAACTTAAAATACCTTTAGCATTATCATATATGCAATAACAAGCTCTCCAGTCATGATCACGTGGCTGGCCTACACTGCCCACATTAATTAAATAGCTCATCTTCTTTTCTATTGTTATTGTGGAGCTTGTTGGGACTTTAATCTTACTGTCCGCAGATCTAACAAAAATTCCTGGGACATGGGAGTGTCCAATAAAGCATAGCTTTGTTTTCTGTTTATTCATAGATACTTCCGCATCAGCTAATCCTGATATATAATTAAATTTATCAGGTATAAATAAACTCCCATGCACCAATGTAAAATCATTATCGCTATAAGTCAAAGGTAGGCTGTCTAAATAAGTTTTATCAGCGGCATTAAGCCCGCTTTTTGGAATCTATTAAGAACTTCTAAAGTTAAATTAAACGTCTTCTTTTCCACGTAAAGCTACCCGTAGATATTTAATCTGTTTATTTAGTTTTTGTATCAATTTCTTATACTTGACCCTCAGCCACTTTGATTTTTTTAGAGCATTCTTATCGGCTGAAGATATCTCTTTACCCTTATAAATAAAACGTACTTTCTTACCTTCTCTTGCGGCAAGATAATAATAACTATGCCCCCTTATCGACTTTTTTACAAAACACCTTAACTAGTCTCTAATAAATCCAAATCCTTAACCGCTTTAAAGAGAACACTCTCACTTATACCAAAGCGGTCTGAGAGAGCCTTTATAGGTATATTATCTATAGATATAGTGGTATTTAGGGTATACCACTCGGGGCTGTTCGCGGTGCTCTCGGCACTTCTCCCTAAAGGGACTTCCTTCGGTCGCTCAACATTACGTCCTCGGTCGGCCGTTCGCGGTGCTCTCGGCACTTCTCCCTAAAGGGACTTCCTTCGGTCGTTCAACATTACGTCCTCGGTCGCTTCGCTTCGCTCGCAATGACGGACGCTTCGCGTGCTCACTGTTATATTACGTATAGAAGCGTACCCTTTATTCTGCTAGTGTGCTTTTTCTTGTTTTTTCTTGTTCGCTTCGTTTTGTGTGTCTTTTGCCTTGTTTACCTGTTTGTCGTGTTTATTCTTATCTTTCCTGCCTTTATCTCCCATGGGTACTCCTCCTTTTTTCCGGGTTGGCTTTTTCCAGATTAAACGTGCTCTCTGCTCAACTATTTTGTTCTCTCAAATAAAAAAGCAGCTTCGGCTTCCCACCCCGAACCAAATTCTAAAAACTTGCGTTCGGAAAATTTGTTACGGGGCAGGCCCAAGCTGCTAATCCTTTCAATATGCTACCATATCAGCCATATTGAATCAATCTAATTATTCTACTCTTGCTACTCCACAAAATACTTTCTATAGAGGCCCCTTTTTAGGTTGCATGGAATCCTATGCTTCTTTTGGGTTTTTCAGGTGGTGCCATAAGCTGGCGTATGGCCTCAAAGATGGCATGGATCTCGGTGTCGTGCTTTTCTATCTTGCGTTCAAGCTGTTCTAATTTAAGAGCAAGCTCTTTATTTGAGGATAAAATATGGCGCAGGTTTACGAAAGCACGTATTATGGCAATATTTACCAGAATAGCTCTTTCGCTATTTAGAACACCTGAGAGCATGGCAACTCCTTGTTCTGTAAAAGCATATGGTAACTTACGCCTTCCACCCCATCTTGAAGTCGCAATTTGCGATTTCAAGATCATAACTTCTTGCCTTGTAAGGAGAAATGCAAAATCCTCAGGGAACCTTTTCTTGTTTCTTTTGAACCTGTTCATTAAGTCTGCCCGTGCTTACTTCATACAGTCTTGCAAGATCCCTATCAAGCATAACCTTCTGCCCTCTAATAAGGTATATTTTTTGTCCTATTGCCTGTTCCGATATTAATGCATCCCGCATAGTATTCCCCTTTCTTTTTATATCCCTCACTATATATGACGGATCGAACGGGGATTTGCTTTCAAAAAAAGCGAAAAAAAGTAAAAAAAAGACCAGATTTGAAAAAATCTGGTCTTTAGATAGAGGAAGAGGCCTAAAGTCAAGCCTCTTTTTGTGATTATTTTCCTATTGGCATTTTAGGGCTCCCTTTTATAGTACTTTAGTATTCTACTTCTGTCTTCATTTTCTTTGTCACCCTTGTAGTATATCTCTATAAGTTCAATAAGGTCATCTTCTTTATGGTAGGCATATATAACCCTTATCCCGCTTATTGCACCCTTTCCTTTCAGGGACCTACATGCAAATTTTTTAGCTTTATATATGGTTGGATTCTCTATCTTAAGGTTGGGTATTGGGAAAACGCCCTTATTATCTTTACCCTGTTTGTGATACAGGTTTAATTGTGTCTTTATAAATATTTCTAAATCTTCTTCGAGCGTTTTAAATCTTTTGAGCCTCTTTAGATCTTTCTCAAATCCTGGTAAACGTTTTATTTCATTGAATATCTTCTTCACTATATGACCTCACGGAATACGGGGATGTTCGGTAAAAAACAGATTCATAATCTATTATTTCACCGTCTTCCGTGGTTAACCACGGCACATCATTATGAGAGTATTCACTTATTTGCTTGGCATTCATGTCAGAAAGTGTTTCCAGTACCTCATCTATCATTTTTAATTCACGAGCATCTTTAAGTTTAGATAAATCCGGTTTGCGCCGAGGTAGATATTTCGTTCGAGGATACTGAAAATATTCATCTTGAACCTTAACTAAATCCTTCCCTTCCATGTCTTCTATTATAGCAATAAATTCTTTAGGGGTAGGCCCATAGCGATTTTTTATATATGTGGCACCAATCAATTGTTCTTCATACATTTCATAGAAGTTGAAATCTATAAAGTAAAGTAGTTTATAGATAACCACCTGACCTATGTTTGATTTTGAACCGACTTTATTTAGAATATATAGTAAAACTTCTTTGAATTTCTCCAGGTTCTTCTGCGGCACATTAATACGCATTGTATTTTTTATTTTTAGAGTTTTTCCCTTTTGTTTTTCTAAAATTACTTCTATATCTTTTTGAATGTCAAGAAGGATATCAGACGGAATATCAAAAATTTTAGAAAGCTTTGCTATCTCTTCAGCGCTGATTTTACGATCACCATTTTCTATTTGTGAAAGCGATACTCTGCTAATTCCAACTTTTTCTGCAAGATTCTCTTGAGATAAACCTATTCTATTTCTCAGACTTTTTATTTTTTCACCAAGTCTCTTTTGAAAATTATTGGCCATATTTATCCCCCTCTTTATATTTCATAGCAAGTATATCATATGTAAGATAATACGTCAAGTAAATGTTTGATAATCTTTCAGAATTAAGGGGACACACTACTTAATTATGTGCCTTCCTTCGGTCGTTCAACATTACGTCCTCAGTCGCTCCCAAAGGTTCTCTCCGACTCCTCGCATCAATCTAAACGTATATCATAACCTAGATTTTTCACTTCGTTCAGAATGACAGAAACAACAACCCCCTATACCTTCAAGGACTTAATCACCTTATGAGTCAGCCCATCTCTTAGCTCTATAAAGTTTTTATCATGGGCTATATAGGTTGGCTGGGTGCCATCTGTCCATGTGCCGCAATTCGCGTATATCCCATTATCGATTATATCAAGTTGGGGCTTGTGCGTATGGCCAAAGATTACTATCTTGGCTCCTTTTTCAATATGCTTGATAGCTGCGTCATTAAACTCCCCGAAATGACCGCCTTGTTGTATATACTGCTTTGATGATGGAGTGACTTTATTTTGCATAGAGACAGCATGATGTAGGAAACTGTCTATATCTTCAATTCTTTTCGAGAACCACACATCCGCATCTTTATGCAAGAAGCGCTCCATGCCTGCCGTAAGCAGTGCTACGCGCTTTCCCATTGGCCATTTAATTGATCTTAAGGGGTTTTTGTAGCTATTGAATACATCATACTTGTGGCCATGCTCAGCTAC
>CAZBNF010000039.1:0-3624 GCA_964493115.1 uncultured Planctomycetia bacterium
TTTATTTTATTTTTTTGCCAATTTTATATTCCGTACCATTAATAAGCCTGCATATGTTCAAACGATGCCTGTATATGATGAATATGCATAGTATGATGGATAATATCGTGTATTCTTTGGGCTGGTCAAAAACAAGCATAAAAACAGGCAGGCTCACTGACATGGCTATAGAGCTCAACGATACATACTTATAGACTAATGCGAACAGGCACCATACCAGAAGCCCTGAGATGGCAGTTATCGGAGAAAGCCCTATCAGCACTCCTATTGTAGTTGCAACGCCTTTGCCCCCTCTAAACTTAAGAAACACTGTCCAGATATGTCCTACTACAACGGCAAATCCGAGAACAACCTTAAAGAGATAAGGATTTACATGCATAACAGGGCTATAAAAAAAATCCGCTATAATTGATACTGCCAAAACACCTTTTGACACATCTAATACAAGGGCTGTTATGCCAAGCGGTTTTCCAGCACAGCGCATAAGGTTTGTAGCGCCTACATTGCAACTCCCCATCTGGCGTATATCTATACCTTTTATAATTTTACCCAAGATATAACTAAAAGGTATTGCGCCTAATATATACACTATGGCTACGGGGAATACTATGCTAGTCATTATCTCTATCCTTTGCATTCCTTGATCTTAGTTGAAAATTTAAAGATATACCCTCTAAGCCGAATTCTTTTCTCATCTGTCTTTCTATAAACCTCAAATATTCCTTCTTTATAAGCGACGGATTTGTACAGAATAATATAAATTTATGGGGCGCAGCGCTTATCTGTGTCGCGTATAAAATCTTTGGCCTTGCCCTTTTATGCGAAACATGGGGGCTCTCTCTCTGCGCTTTTACTAAAAACTTATTAAGAAGGGGCGTTGATACGGTTAATTTTGATTTTTGATGCAGTTCGCACGCCAGGTCCATGGCCTTTATAATGTTTTTCTTTTCCTTGCACGATGTAAATATAATCGGTATCCACTCTATCGGCCTGTATTTATATATAAGATCCTTTTTGTATTCCTGAAAGTCAAATTCTTTTAATAAATCTATTTTATTCGCAAGCAAAAGACAGGCCTTACCCTCTTTTATTACGTAGGTTAAGACCGCCATATCATCTCTGCTCAGGCCTTTACCAGCATCTATCATTACAAAAACTACGTCAGAGCGTTTTATTGATTCCCTTGTCCTTGATAGGCTAAATACCTCTATAACATCCCGAAACTTTTTTTTATGCCTCATGCCAGCTGTATCAACAAGGGTTATTATACGCTCACCCCGCTTTATTGATATATCAACGGAATCCCTTGTAGTACCGGGTAAATCATCGACAATAAGCCTCTGTTTATCAAGTATGGTGTTTATAAAAGAGGATTTGCCGACATTAGGCATACCCACTACAGCTATATTTGTATGCGCAATATTATCATCGTGCCTTAAGCCTTGCCTGTTTTTATTAAACTCGTGTACAAAAGAAGCGACATCTTTCATAAGCAGATCGAGGCCTCTGTTATTTAAAACAGACACTATGTAGGGCGCGCTCAAGCCTAAACTGAAAAATACAAACGCGTCATTTTCTGAGGCCACATCATCGGCTTTATTTACAACAAGAAATGTTTTTTCACGATTTTTTTTAAGTATATCCGCTATATGCGCATCTGAAGACGTAATACCTGTCCTTATATCGCAGATAAATACAATCGCATCGGATTCATCTATAGCATCTCTGCTCTGATTGTATACCAATGATTCCATCTTCTCATTGGAACTTGGCACAATACCACCCGTATCAATAAGAATAAACTCCTGATTATAAAATTTAACGCATGCAGACAGCCTATCCCTCGTAACCCCTGAGACAGCTTCAACTATAGCCTTTCTCCTCTTAAGAATTCTGTTAAAAAGCGAGGACTTACCGACATTAGGCCTTCCGATTATAGCTATCTTGGGGAGATTTTTCGAATGTTCAATGTGGCTCATTTAAAACCTTACTGCCCAACCATATGTAATTCGAGCAAGACAAAACTGTAAAAAAAGCGGTTATATACCAAAAAACCCCGACAAAATTAAACTGCAAAAGCGCTGCTACAACTGTTAACATCTGAAAAAAGGTTGTAACCTTGCCAAGCACGGAAGGCTTTATATCGATATTCTTTAACATTATAAAGATTATCGCTGAACCCAGCAAGATTATACCGTCTCTGCTTAAAACTATTATAGTAAGCCATGAGGGTATCTTTGAAGCAAGAGGTATATCCTTTAATACAGACAGGCATAAAAACGCGGTCAATATAAGAAGCTTATCCGCTAAAGGATCCAGTATCCTACCCAGTTCGGTTTTTTGATAAAACCTCCTGGCTACATAACCATCTATGGCATCACTAAGCGCGCACATAAAAAATATACCGAGTGCTATAAAGCGTAAAAAATCAAGCTCCGGCTTATAATAAAAGAGCGACGCCATAAGAAAAGGCACCAGAAGTATCCTGATTATAGTAATCTTGTTTGCAATTCCCATATATTATACGCTACTTATTGACTTTCGCTCCGCAATGCGGGCAGAAGTTAGTTCCTGGCTCAAGGTCTTTTTTACACCCCGGACACTTAATATCACCTAATTGCAGCCCGCAATTAGGGCAGAATTTAGCCCCCGGCTCAATGTCACAGCCGCATTTTGGGCATACTGGCTCCGCCTCTTGCACTGCCCTTGGCTGTAAAGGTATTTTATTTGATATAAAACTTGCCATATCGGCTATAGCAAAATGCGTAGCCTTGCCAAGAGGCGTCTGCTTAAAACCTCCTATATTGCCGCCTATACCACTCTGATGATAACCTACCGTAAGCCCTGAGGCAGGGGCCTTTTTCTCGAATCTTTCTGAGGCATAAATTTCACCTGTAGTTGCATCGTATATTCTAATAATACCTGCAATATGCGCTTCAGAGGTGCTACCGCCTAAATTAAATCCTTTTATGTTAAGCCCTAAGCCTGCCCCTGATTCCTTATATGTAAACTCTGTTATTGTGCCTCGTACTATATATTCAGCGCCTTTTAGGCTTCCTGTTTTAGCGCCTGTTTTTTTTGATACCCTGCCACCTGTAACAAGGTCCTGCTCTGTGGTAATATCGCTTAAGTTTAGCCGCTCTACAACATTGAATTTACCGGTATTAACAAGTGCGTCTATAAGCATTTCACCCATACCCGTACCTATATCCCATTTTGCGTCATGCCAAAAACCGCTTGATGCCTTGGATTCAAACCCGTAAACAGTAACCGTTGGCTTATAATCAGCTGCATAGGATATCTGAGAAAACATAAAAACAAATGACACTACAGAAACAAACAATAATCTTTTCATAGCGATGTGCTCCTTTCAATTGTTTTGATTTACCATTATACCGTTTATGGCTTTGCCTTCGCAGCGATGGTATTTTTGCGGATTATTTAAAATCAGGGCAAAAAAAGCCAAATCGCTGCTCCGGTAAAGCCATAAACGGTTTCGTCTTTACCTATGCCTCTACCTTAAAATTATTTAAAGCTGTGTGATCCTGCTTCATTCCAATATTCGTATTCTGTTAAGCGGCCAATATATGATAAAGGCCTTGCCCACAAGATAGCTTTTAGGCA
>CAZBNF010000039.1:3724-5040 GCA_964493115.1 uncultured Planctomycetia bacterium
CTGTTAAGCGGCCAATATATGATAAAGGCCTTGCCCACAAGATAGCTTTTAGGCACAAACCCCCAATAACGGCTATCCCTGGATGAGGCGCTGTTATCCCCGAGTACAAAATAGCTGTCATCCGGCACATTGACAATAGAACCGCTTTCACCATAAGGCGCCTCCGGCTTATTATAGTAATAGATCTGCTTAATCTTCTGCGGGGCCTCAACAAGCACACCATCTATCCATATATCGCCGTCTGCGATACGCACCGTTTCTCCTTCGGCGGCGATAAGCCTCTTAATGAAATCCTTTTTTTTATCTTCAGGATACTTAAAGACTACAATATCCCCTCTCTTTGGTTTTGTAAACCTGTATATAAACTTATTTACAAGTATTCTATCTCCCTCTATAAGTGTCGGCCTCATAGAACCTGTGGGTATCTTAAATGCCTGCACGACAAATGTTCTTATTATAAGTGCCAGGATAACTGCCGTAACAACGACTTCAACATTTTCCCGGTTAAATATCGACCTAAAAACTCTTTTCAAATAGTATTTTATATTCAATTATTACCCCCTTGTCTCTGCTAAACATCAAATCTGTATCTTCATGACAGATAAAAACGCCTCCTGCGGCACCTCTACCTTACCAAACTGCTTGAGCCGCTTTTTACCTTCCTTCTGCTTTGCCCACAGCTTTCTTTTACGTGTAATATCTCCTCCATAGCACTTGCCTGTTACATTTTTTTTAAGAGCGCTTACTGTCTCTCTGGCTATAACGTGATTTCCTACAGCCGCTTGTATAGCAACCTGAAAAAGGTGTTTCGGAATAAGCTCTTTAAGCTTTTGGGCAATCGCCCGTCCCCTTGCCTGCGCCTTTTCTTTGTAAACTATCGACGATAAAGCATCGCATATCTCACCATTTAAAATTATATCAAGTTTTATCATGTCATTTGCCTGATAATCTATAAATTCATAATCAAGCGAGCCATACCCTTGGGTAAGACTCTTAAGCTTATCATAGAAATCAATAACTATTTCAGAAAGCGGAAAAAAATAAGTAAGATTGACCCTTTCAGTGCTTAAATATTCTGTGCTTATGTATATACCTCTTCTCTGTTTTGATAGTTCCATAATACTTCCCAGGTTTTCGACCGGAAATATCATCTTTGCCTCAACATAAGGCTCGGCAATCTCTTCAATTTCATTTATCGGCGGGAGCTTTGTCGGGTTTTCTATTTCCAGAACTTGCCCATCAGATTTTTTCACCTTATAAACAACGCCTGGCGTTGTAAGCACAAGATCCAAACCATATTCTCTTTCAAGGCGCTC
>CAZBNF010000039.1:5140-11964 GCA_964493115.1 uncultured Planctomycetia bacterium
GCTCCTGTATAATCTGCATGTGCAAAAGCCCTAAAAAACCACATCTAAAACCATACCCCATAGATGTTGAGCTCTCCTGCTCTGCATCAAATGAGCTGTCAGATAATTGCAGCTTCCCAATTGCGTCACGTAAGACCTCAAAATCATTCGTATCCACAGGATATATGCCACAATAAACCATAGGTCTCATTCTTTTATAACCCGGCAATGGTTTTTGCGCAGAATTATCCGCTTCTGTCACGGTATCGCCGGCTATTACATGTTTCGGATTTCTGATATTGGCGCTAAAATATCCTACCATTCCGCATCCAAGTGACGAAACCTTATGCATATCGGGTTTAAATACGCCAAGCTCCAGCAGCTCAAACTCCTTGTCAGCCTGCATAAGCCTGACTTTTGAATGTAGTTTTATTCCACCATTTACGATCTTTATATAAACAATAACGCCTTTATAAGGGTCATATTGCGAATCAAAAACAAGCGCCTGCAGAGGTCGCTTTGGATCGCCTGCAGGAGGCGGCACAATATCTATTATTCTTTCAAGTATGTCCTGAGTACCTATATTATCCTTAGCACTCGCTAATATAATGGAATCTTCTTCAATATTAAGCATGCTCCGTATCTGGCTTTTCACCTTGTCGATATCAGCATTGGCAAGATCTATTTTGTTTATAACAGGTATTATAATAAGATTACTCTCTTTTGCAAGATACAGATTTGCGACTGTCTGCGCTTGTACGCCCTGGCCGGCATCTACAAGAAGTATGGCGCCCTCGCATGCCCTTATGGATTTCGATACCTCATATGTAAAATCTACGTGCCCCGGCGTATCTATAAGGTTTAGCAGATATTCATTGCCGTCCTTTGCCTTGTATTTTATACCAACAGCAGATGCCTTTATCGTAATACCGTGCTCTCTCTCAAGGTCCATGCTATCAAGCAGCTGGTTTTTAAATTCCCTTGCTGTAATAGAACCTGTAAATTGCAACATCCTGTCGGCAAGGGTCGATTTGCCGTGGTCTATATGCGCTATTATGCAGAAGTTTCGTATGTGTTTAGTATTCATGTACGTATTGAGACAACAAGGTTTATTATTCTATGCCATTGTAACCCCGTACCAAATTTTGCTTGTTTGCGATGGCATATAAATTTGGTTCGGGGTATGTATTTTGTATTCATGCTATTATACGTTTACCTGCACGGAGTAATTGCTCTACTTCTTTATCTGAGCCCGCCTCCGCATATATCCTGATAAGCGGCTCTGTGCCTGAAAACCGTAACAGAAGCCAGCTTGAATCCTTAAGTATGAATTTAATACCATCATAAGTCTTAAGCTTAGATACTTTTTTGCCTGCTATAGCTTTTGGCGGATTATTTTTAAGCTTTTCTGTTAATGCTGCCGCTTTTTCAACAGGATAATGCATATCTATGCGGTCATAGCAGAACCTTCCATAGGCCTTATCCATATCTTTCATAATCTGGCCAATACCCTTACGTCTGTAAGCGAGCATCTCCATAAGCAGAAGAGAGGATAATATACCGTCTCTCTCCGGGATATACCCGCAAAAACCGATACCCCCTGATTCCTCGCCGCCAATAAGGATATTTTCTTTAAGCATTAAAGCTGATATGTATTTAAAGCCAACAGGCGTTTCAAACATGGTGAGGTTATGCCTATCGCAGATATTTTCAATCAAGGTCGTACTTGATATGGTTTTTACAACTGCCCCTGTCAATTTTCTGTTTTCGAGAAAATGAAGGAGGATAAGTGATATTATCTGGCCACTTGTTATAAATTTGCCATCAGGCCTTAAGGCACCGACCCTGTCCGCATCACCGTCCAATGCCACGCAGAGATCGAATTTATTCTTTCTTATATACTCAGATGAATATCCAAGATTTTTTGGTATCGGCTCAGGGTTGATACCGCCAAATAAAGGATCTGTTTCACATCTTATGGATTTTAAGTTTTCGGATTTTCCTAAAACAGCTTCTATGTAACCTATGCCCGCGCCATACATGCAATCAACAAGTATCCTGTTACCTGATCTTTTTATTTTATCGATATCAACGTACTTTCTTAAAAAATCTACATAATCGATACCGGCATCCACAACCTCCAGGCAGTGGGCTTTTTTTGCGCGTTCTATATCTATTGACCTTGGTCTGGTTTTACCTAAAAAGGATTCTATCGCCCCTGTAACTTTTTCATCGGCAGAATTCGCCATAGAGGTTTTAAATTTAATACCATTAAATATCGGAGGATTATGGCTTGCCGTAACAATTACACCCCCGTCAAGGTTTTTGGTTTTTATCGCAAATGATACCGCAGGTGTAGGCGTTGGGGCAGCTGTTAATAAAACTTTTATGCGATTCTCCGCCAAGACCTCAGATATAATCTTTGCGTAGATATCAGACATAAATCTGCGATCATAGCCGACTATTATTCGGTTGGTATGTTTGCCGGTATGCCTGCCTGCCGGCACAGCCCCCTTATTGACATAATCTGCGATTGCCTGAGCAACAACGCGGACATTGTCAAACGTGAACTCTTTTGCTATTACCGCTCTCCAGCCGTCTGTCCCAAATTTTATACCCATACCAGTTTTTATCTTAAGCTTTCTATAGCCTTTTTCATATCCTTGGCTTCAAAAATATATGTCCCCGCCACAAGCACATCAGCTCCTGCCTCTTTTGCCTGCTTTGCTGTATCCGCGTTTATGCCGCCATCAACCTGTATATACCCATTGAATTTTGCTCTTATGCTTTTTATCTTAAGCATCATTTCTGGCATAAAACTCTGGCCTCCAAAGCCAGGCTCAACTGTCATTACAAGCACCATATCGGCAATATCCAAAACGCCTGATACTGCAGATGCAGGTGTCTTTGGCTTTATTGAAACACCTGCCTTGATACCGTATGATCTTATTTTAGCTATCAGCCCTTTTAGGTTAGTAACTGCCTCTGAATGCACTGTAATTAGATCGCTACCTGATTTTACAAAATCTTCTATATAGTTTTCAGGGCTTTCAATCATAAGATGGCTGTCAATCAACAGCTTTGTATGTTTTCTTATAGCCTTTACAACAGGGGCCCCCATTGTAAGATTTGGCACAAAATGCCCGTCCATGACATCGATATGTATCCAGTCAGCGCCTGCAATTTCTGCGCGTTTTATGTCTTGTGAAAGCCTGCTGAAATCCGCTGCCAATATAGAAGGGGCTACTATGATATCTTTTTTATTTTTTGATTCTTTTTTCATATTATTTTCCTGTGTTTCAAGAAAATTGCCTTTGGCAATAACTCGGATGCAATTTTCAGTGGTACCTGATATACTTTCCTATACCATAAAAACGACAACTATTAAAATTCTACAGTAGCCGTTTTACCTGGGCTATCTCTATTTCTGACTGCGGGCCGATTAGGGCAAGCTTTAAAGCGCCTTTGACAAAAAGCTTCTGGGCAACTCTTTTTATATCAAAAGGTGTTACCCTGCCTACTGCCTTTAGTATGGCTTCTTTTGTCTGTATCTTGCCTGTGCTTGTAATCTGGTCACCCAGGAACATCATATTAGACATAGTGCTTTCCATGGCCATAAGAAGCCCGCTTTTAAAATATTCTTTTGCCATGCTGAATTCTCTTTTCGTTACAATATTTTTCTTTATCTTTTCAAGCTCAGCTATCATGACAGAAACAGCCTTTTGAAGCTTTTTATTGTCAATACCCGCGTGTATAAAAAATGAGCCTGTATCGCTATATGCCTTTAATGAAGTGCCTATCTCATAAGCAAGGGACCTTTTCTCTCTTATCTCGTTAAATAATCTGCTCGACATATTTCCTCCGAGAATTATGCTTAATAAAGAAAGCGCATATCGCTGGGGATGGTTACTGCTTATTCCCCTGGCACCCAAGCAAAGGTGGGTCTGTTCAGTGTCTTTATGCATAAATCTGACAGAGGCTTCTTTAACGAGAAGAGCCGGTTTCGTCACAATAGACTGCTCAACAACCCTTTCCTTGTCAAATAGATTTTTCATTATCCTCACAAAATTCTCATGGTCTATGTCCCCGCAGGCGACAGCCACCATATTATTAGGAACATAGAATTGCCCTCTCTGCGTGGCAAGGTCTCTGCGTGTAATCCGTTCCACTGTTTCGTAGGTGCCTACAAGAGGAAGCCCCAGAGGGTGCTCTGGCCAGATAAGGCTGTCAAAAAGATCGTGAACGTAATGCATAGGGAGATCCAGATACATCCTTATCTCTTCAAATATAACCCTCTTTTCTTTTTCTATATCCTCTTTTTTTAGCGCAGGGTTCAAAACCATATCTGCCAGAACTTCGCCTGCGAGGGGCAGGCGATTAGATAATATTTTTATATAATAACAGACATTTTCCTCAGATGTAAAGGCATTGAAAGCACCGCCCTTTGACTCAATTGATCTCTTAAGCGCCTGGCAGGAACGCTTTTTTGTGCCTTTAAAAAGCATGTGCTCCATCAAATGCGATATGCCATGATTTTTTTTATTTTCATATCTGCCACCTGTTTTGATCCATATCCCTATTGCAAGCGAGTCGACATCAGCAAGCCTGCTTGAGATTATTCTGAAACCATTATCCAATTGCGTTATCTTATGCACTTTTACTAGTCCTCTCTTGATAGTTTTTCTATAAAAACACCTCTTGAACACAGCCACCCCTGCCTACCGGCAGGCCTGCTTACCCGCGCAGGCGTGGTCAAGAAACTTTTCTAAAATCCAGGTACGCCTGAAGCATTATCTGCGCTGCAAGTCTATCGATATTTTGTTTTCTCTTTTTCCTACTCATATCAGCTGATATCAGTATTGCTTCGCCCTGCGCTGTTGTTAGGCGTTCGTCAAAAGTCAACACCTTGCATGACAGGCTTTTGCGGAGTTTTTCCGCAAAGCTTATCGCCTTATCGGCCTGCGGCCCTTTGCTACCGTTCATATTAAGCGGCAGGCCTATTACGACCTCGTCCGCGCAGTATAACACCGCCATCTCACTTATTCTCTTTATTAAATCTTTGGCACTAAGGCCTGTTATCGTGTCAACTGCGTTGCTTATAGTCGCTGTTTCATCGCTTACTGCAACACCTATTCTTTTTTCCCCTAAGTCCAAACCTATAATGCGGGCCACTTATAGATACCTCTTCAGTCCTTTTTTATCTGCCAATTCTACTAACTTTTTCACATCTTCGCAGTTTTCTTTTGAGCATATAAGCGTGGCGTTTTCTGTATGCACTATCACCAAATCCTTTATTCCGGACGTGGCTATAAGATGCCCTTTTTCACCGATTATTATTGAGCTGTTCGTGTTTATGCCTATATGCTCCGCGTCTATAGCGCTTTCATCTTTATCGATGCGAAGGTATTTCTGGAATACATCCCATGAGCCGATATCAGACCATCCTGGGTCTGCCTTTACTACAAAGGCCTTGTCTGTCTTTTCCATTATAGCGTAGTCTATGGATATATCGGGGAAATTCTTATAATAATGATTTAAGGCACTTTTTATATTTTTCGCACCTTTAGTCCCTGTTATTTTCATGGCTGTCCGATAAACCGCAGGGCTATGAGCCTTGAATTCCGATAAAAAAACATCTGCCTTTCCTATAAATATACCGCTGTTCCACAGATATTTTTTTGTCTTTATAAACGCTTTTGCCTTTTTCAAATCAGGCTTTTCTGTAAAACGCTCAACCTTAAAAATATCATACTTGCATTTTACCTTCAAGCTCTTGTAAGGCCTTGCTGTTTTTATGTAGCCATATCCTGTTGACGGAAAACTTGGGGTTATCCCTATAGTTATAATGGAATCCTTTATGCGCGATATTAATGCAGATAGCTTAAATACCTCTGCTATGGCATTATCATCTTCTATAATCTGATCCGCAGGCATAATATATATAACGCTGCTGGGATCTCTTTTTGCGATTAAGGCAGCCCCAAGGCATACAGCAGGGGCAGTGTTTCTTGAAAGGGGTTCTGCTATTATATTTTTCTTTGGAAAGTGCGGTAATGTTTTATGTATGAGATTTACGTGGTGCCTGCTTGTGATAATTGTTATATTATCAACAGGCATTATTTTTTTTGCCCTGTCTATCGTCTGCTCAAGCAGGGTCTTTTTGCCTTTAACCCTAAGGAAAAATTTAGGGCTTTCTTTCCTTGATTTGGGCCATAGCCTTTTCCCCGAACCGCCTGCAATAATTATCGCGTGTAACATCTACTTTAATCCTTTTATCATGCTCTTTACAAAAGATACGGCATCTTTTATTGCTCTTTGCTTGTTGTCAAGGTTTTTTTCAAGGACTTTTACTATAGCGCTTCCAACTATAACACCATCAGAATATCGGGAAAGCGCCTTTACCTGCTGGGGGGTTGAAACCCCAAATCCAACACATACCGGCTTTCTGCATTTTCGTTTTATTTTCTGCACATGAGCTCTTATGTCTGCAGGAATAGACTGCCTTGCGCCTGTTACTCCCGTCAAAGACACATAATATATAAACCCTGTTGATTTAGACGCAATAAGCCTGAGCCTTTTGGCAGAACTTGTTGGGGCCGCGAGAAATATTATGCTTAGGTCATATTGCCTTGAGATAAATATAAAATCATCCGCCTCTTCAGGGATAAGATCTGGTATAATAACTCCATCCACTCCTGCTGCTGTTGCATGCTTTATAAAATTTAATACCCCATAGCTATATATAGGATTATAATAACCCATAAGGACTATTGGTATATCTGTTTTTTCGCGCAGGGATTTTACAAGCCGGAATATCTTAGCTATATTTACCCCTTTTTTAAGCG
>CAZBNF010000040.1:0-11819 GCA_964493115.1 uncultured Planctomycetia bacterium
TTAGTGTAGCTATAAACATTTATGCCTTTATCGGAGCAGCGATTTGGCTTTTTTTGCCTTGATTTTAGATAATATGCAAAAATACCATCGCTGCGAAGATGAAGGCATAAATGTTTTATATTTACGAATAATAGATTAGAAATGAATATTCTTGAGAGTCCTTGACAAAAGTATACATGGACGTATATAATAGTCCCAAGGTTAAACTATGTATAAAGAATTCTATGGCCTCAAGGAAAACCCTTTCAATGTAACAAGCGACCCTCACTTTCTTTATATGAGCAAGCGCCACAGAGAAGCATTGTCATCGCTGACTTACGGCATAAAAGGAAGAAAAGGCTTTATCGAAATAACAGGGGATATCGGAACAGGTAAAACAACTCTCTGCCGCGCGCTGTTAAGAGAACTCGATTCTCACACAAAAACCGCATTTATATTAAACCCAAGGCTTTCTGAAATCCAGTTTATCAGGGCAATTGTGGATGATTTCGGGATACAGGTAAAAAGCAACAGCAAGATTGAAATGATAAAGGCATTAAACAGATTCCTGATTGAACAGCTTAGCCTTGGAAATAATGTAGTGCTTATTATCGATGAATCACAAAATCTTAAAAAAACTTTACTGGAGGAGATAAGGCTGCTGTCAAACCTGGAAACTGAAAAAGATAAACTTTTTCAGATCGTACTCGTAGGCCAGCCTGAACTGAAACAAAAACTGGCTTCACCTGAACTTGCCCAGTTAAGGCAGAGGATCGCCATAAGATACCATATGCTGCCTCTTGATAAGGATGATATAGGAAATTATATCAGACATCGCCTTGAGGTAGCAGGCTCTCAGGATATTGTCTGGGAGGATGAGGCCATTGATGAGATATACAATTACTCTAAAGGTATACCGCGCCTTATAAATATAGTATGCGATAGGAGTATGCTTTTAGGGTATGTAAAAGCGATAAAAAAATTCAACAGGGACATCATACAAAGGTCTGTTTCAGAGATAGAAAACACGGTTTTAAGATGAGTATTATAAATGAGGCTTTACAAAAAGCAGGCGGGATTAAAGAAGCAGGCGCGGATAACATCGCTAAAGATACCGAAAAGCCTGGAATTGAATCACTTGTCAAGGATAAAGAAACACCGCATTATAGATGGATTTATATTGCCGGGATTTCTGTATTACTTATTGCCGCGGCTTTGGCTTTATTCACAAAAAAAACAGGTACGGTTAAAGAGAATCCTCCGCTGTCAAAGATCATACCAGATGCTCAACCACCAATAGCCAAGCAAAGCCCCATTAATGCTGTTGACGATAATCTTTTACCGATATTGCGGGGCAGCCTGCCTGATGTATCTGAATTCAAGCTGACAGGCATAGTCCTCGGAGAAGGTGCTCCTATGGCCATTATAAATGAATTAGTATATATGAAAGGGGATACAATAAAAGATTTAAAGATATCGGAGATAACAAAAGATGTTGTTTCGCTCGAGAAAGATGGCAGGACATTAGAATTGCGTGTCAAATAATATTAATTTTTACCGTTTTACTACCTTAAGAAATGCCCTTACAATAAGCGGATCAAATTGCGTTCCGCTGTTTCGCTTTATCTCTTCTATCGCCTTTTTCTTGGGCATTGCTTTCCTGTAAGGCCTGTTAGAAGTCATTGCCTCATACGCATCTGCCACCGCTATTATCCTTGATTCAATAGGTATTGCATCTGCCTTCAACCCATCTACATAGCCTGTTCCGTCATAATGTTCATGCTCGTGATATACAATTGGTACAATTTCTTTTAACCGCGGGAGATGCTTAAGTATGTTCACGGCATAAATAGGGTGTTTTTTAATTACCTCAAATTCTTCTTCCGTAAGCCTTCCCGGTTTAAGCAATATATGGTCAGGAATGCCTATCTTTCCTATATCATGAAGCATACTGGCAAGCTTGATCCTGTCTATCTTCTCACCATATAGCTTTAAGTTCCTGGCGATAGATACTGCTATACCTGTTACCCTGCTTGAATGGCCGTGGGTATAATGGTCTCTGGCATCAATAGCCGCGGCAAGCGAGACAATGCTTCCTTCATATAAATCATGCATCTCCTGAAAAAGCTTGCAATTGCTTATTGCTGTACCTGCTTCAGAAGCAAGGATCATAAGAAGCTCAGCGTCATCTCTATCAAAAAGATGCCTGCTCTTATGTTTTCCCAAATTCAATACGCCTTGTATCGCATTATCAGACATAATCGGTATGCTTAAAGCAGATCTTAGTTTAAGCCCGCGCATGAACCTTCTAACGTTTCCGGGCATCTTATAACCGTTGCTTATTATTATCGGCTCTCCTGTCTTGGCAGCTGTGCCGGCAATGCCTGAGCCAACCTTCACCCTTGCGCTCTGAGCTATACGTTTAGGTATGCCAATAGAACTTTTGATATACATATAGCCGTCTTTTTCCAGGAGCATCAGGGATGCCCTGTCAGAACCGCTTTCTATAACAGCTGCCTCAAGTATAAGGTTGCATAGCTTATCAAGGCTATGGACCTTGATCATTTTCTTGCCGTACATCATTATTGTTTCAAGCCTGGCAAAATCCCTCTTTTTGTATACATCAGAAACACATATTATGCTATTAGCTATGGTTTCAATTATTATATTATTCGCGGTTTTCAGCTTTTCAATATCATTCTTGTAGTTTTCTGAAACAATCTCGACAAGCATGGAGCGCAAAAGCATAAGCCCCCGTATAACATCTACAGAATTTGAAGCGCTCAGATAATCATTAAAAATAAGCCTTTTAAGGCAGGAATCGCACAGTTTTAGCTCAGGCTTTATTATGTCGTTAATAAAAGCCTTAAATACTTCCTGCATACCGGTTTTATGAGTTTTTCTAGATATTACACCCTTATCCCGTAGATGGCCAGGCACATCAAATATTGAAGCAGACCATCTGCCTATGATAGATTTAAACCTGGATTTTAATAACAGGCATATTTCTTTTCTTATATTCTCATTTTTCATATCTGTTGAACCTATTTCGGCACATTAAGAACAAATGAATCCTTGATGCCTTCTTTTGACCGTAAAATATCCGCTAAAGCAGTTGCCGACTCTTTGTCTTTGAACTCTCCTGCATAAATAGTAAACCTGTCTTTACCCGAAGCAAAGCTTGACTTGCGTATAAATGGCTTATAACCCTTAGCCTCAAGATTAAGTTTAAATTTTTCCGCATCAGCAAGCCTTTCTGAGACAGCAACCTGCACCGTATAACGGGCTTTGGATGTTGAAACAGTAATATTAGCTGATTTCACTTTTGGCCTGGAAAAAGAAATGTTCCTCAGCATAAAAATTAAAGAAAGTAATACCGCAAAAAATATTATTATATATATAAAGATAGCCTGAAGCCTCTTTGCGCTTATTCCTTTTATCTTTTTTAATCTCCTTTTTGCCTGCTCAAGCTCTGACTTTAAGGCAGTCAATTCATTACGTATCTTGGACATATCATCCCTGTTATCCTTGCCGGAGAGAGAGGGTTTTCTGTTAAATTCTTTTTTATCTCTTGAAGGCTTATTAAAGACATCGGTAGAAACGCCTACAGCACTGCCATATAGCCTGCCTCTTATATCCTCCTCTGTCAGTGGGGTAAATTCTCTTTTTTCTTTTAGATTATAACCAAATGCCATCTATACTAATACCTCCTTTAGTGCCTGCGGGATACGCCTCGGTTTTCCTGAACAATCCGTACATACATGCACCGTATTCCCCTGGGCCAAAAGATCTTTATCGCGAAACACCTTGCATGCAAAAGTAATGCTGGTGTTTCCAGTTTTCGAAATCAAACAATCAATGCTTAATAGATCATCATATCGCGCGGGCATTTTATAAAAACATTCGGCGCTTACAACCATAAGCCTCAGACCCATATCCTGCTCTATCCTGCTGTATGGGTATCCTGCTTTTCTTAAAAGCTCTGTCCTTGCCACCTCAAACCAGACAAGATAATTTGAATAATACGCTACCCCCATCTGGTCTGTTTCCTTGTAACGGACTCTCAGCTGTGTTGTGTGCTGTATCATTTTGGATTGCTGCTGGCCTTTAATCAATGCATCTTGTAATGAAGCACTATGACCTCAATACCGTTAAACAGCAACCTTTCGCTTTCCTGAAAATTTTTCTTCTTTGTCAAAAGCTTTATGGCCGGGCTCATATTGGATGTCGCCCTGAATACAACCAGTTTATAGCCATTCATCTTGCAAAAATCAATAGCAGTATCAACCAGCATAATCCCTATATCCCTTCCGCGATGGCTTGGGTGGACAAAAAGCCTTCTTAAAAGAGCTGTTGTATCGCTATCCTGCTTTATTCCAACGGTACCTATTATCTCGCTGTCTTCTTCCATAACTAAAAACTTTTCTTTCAAGTTCCCGTAGGCCTGCGATATATTTTCCAGATCGCCATACTGGTATACCTTCTCATCGCCTGGGTATTCTTTCTTCATAATAGAACTTATAAGCGATTTTATACTGGATGAATCTGTAGGCTGAAATGATCTTATCTGCATATGTCTCCTTGCGATTTACCCTTATTTACATTTGTGGGGGTGATCATAATATATAATTAATACATAGACATGTCAATACACTAAAGGCTTTACCTTAACTTTTTTTAATAGCACTTAAGAACAGCTCTTCTGATAATACCTGCGGGCACATTACCGCAAACAACAGCATGGCCTATGGATTCGGGAAGAATCCACCGCCTCTTGCCATTTATCGTCTTTTTATCATATAGAGTAGCTGATAAGATGCTTGAAGGACTTATCCTTTTTATTTTAAGCGGCAGGCCAACAGATTTTAAGATATTCTTTAATCTCTCAGCTGAAGATGTATCCGCAATGCCGATAGAAACCGCGATATCAAAAGCAGCGAGCATCCCTATTGCCACCGCTTCACCGTGATGAATACTGCTGCTGTAAGAGGCTGCTGACTCTATAGCATGGCCTATTGTATGGCCAAAATTTAATATACTGCGATAACCCTTTGTCTCCTGCTCATCAGCGCTTACAACTTCCGCTTTTAATCTGCTGCACCGGGCCACTATATATGCAAGGCAATCGGCATTAAGGCTTAGAATATCCGCCATATTTTTCTCAAGATACGAAAACAGCGTTTTATCAAATATTACCGCATATTTTATAACTTCCGATAAACCATTTCTTACCTGACGCATTGGCAGGCTTTTTAAAGCTCCCACATCAGTTATAACAGCCTTGGGCTGGTAGAAAGCGCCTATAAGGTTTTTAGCAAAATCCAGATCAATGGCAACTTTGCCTCCTATTGCCGCGTCAACCTGCGCAAGAAGAGTTGTTGGGATCTGCACAAAATCTATACCGCGGCGATATGTCGCTGCCGCAAAACCGCCCAGGTCTCCTACAACGCCCCCGCCCAACGATACAAGACACGCGCCCTTTCCCTTGTCAAACCTTGCCAAGGACTTTACAACCCGCAACCAGCTGGCATATGATTTTGCTGATTCTGAGTCCGCCACATTGAAAAACATAGTCTCAAAACCCGCACTTTTAAGCGATGTTTTTAATGTCCCCGCATAGAGAGAGGCTACTTTCTTATTTGAGACTACAAAGCAGGCCTTAGAACGGCTGACTGCCCTGATAATCTTTCCTGCTAAAGAAAGTGCGCCTTTTCCGATATTTATGTTATAACTTCTCTCGCCAAGATCTACTTTAATCTTTTTCATAGACTTTATTTTCCAATTTTATTTAGTATAACAGTAAATGTATAAACTGTCAACATGCTAAGGGAGTTAGATTAGATTAAATAATAGTAAATAACTTAAGCGAAAGCTTTCAGCAATAGCAACACGTTGGATAGTAAAGCGCTTGCGCCTTTATCGGAGCAGCGATTTGGCTTTTTTTGCCTTGATTTAAAATATATGGCAAAAATACCATCGCTGCGAAGATAAAGGCACAAGCGATATTTTGTATACTAAAGCTACTTTTAAATAAGGGTACACTTTGGTGTTCAGTTCAGGAACAGTCAGCCGATTGAAAATCAAAGCGTCTGTAAACGTTTAGAATAGGGAGATGGAAACATTGAGGTATCTTACAACAAGCAATACAACGCCATATATAAGTTCTCTTAAGATCCCGCTCCAGAGAAGCAGTATTATTAGCAGAAAACCATAAGGTTGTATTTTATTGTAAAAGACGAGATATTTATAGGGCAGGATAGCGCTTATTATTCGTGAGCCGTCAAGCGGAGGTATGGGTATAAGATTAAATATGCCCAAAATAACATTGATTATAATTGCTAATACTATTACCTGCCCAATAAAGGTCTGCGCTAAAAACGGTGCGGTTTTGATAATAACGCTTAGTATAAAAGCAAGCGCAAAATTAGCTGATGGACCTGCTATGCCTACCCAAAACATATCCCGTTTAGGATTGTTAAGGCTCATGAAATCAACGGGCACAGGCTTTGCCCATCCAATAGGGGGCATACGCAGAAGAACAAGTAAAAGGGGCAGGATGATAGTGCCAAATGGATCAATGTGCGCTAAAGGGTTTAATGTAAGCCTTCCCATATACTTGGCAGTCGGATCTCCGAGCTTATACGCTACCCAGCCATGCGCAAATTCATGCACAGTAATCGCGAATATAAGAACTATAAATTGTAATGCAATGTAGAAGAACATAATCCTACTTGATTATAGAACCGGGAGAGATGTCTTTATCGAGAGTCAAAATAGAAAGCCCTTGATCATTAGAGGCGGCAAGAAGCATTCCGTTGGATTCTATGCCTCTTATAACAGCAGGTTCAAGGTTTAGAACAACTGCTATATTTTTACCTACGAGCTCTTCAACGCCATAATAATTTCTTATGCCCGCGACTATCTGCCTTTTCTCGCCTCCTATATCGATATCAAGGACATATAGCCTGTCAGCCCCAGGATGCACTCTGGCCTCGATTATCCTCGCTGTCTTGATCTCAATTTTCTTGAAATCTTCATAAGTAGCCATACAATATACTCCTTTAAATGATCCTACTTCTTATCTTTACCTTTTGGCGCCGGTTCCTTGGCTTTAGCTCCAGGGGCTTTGGCAATACCTGCTGCCTGCGCCGGTGCTCCAGCTGTCGCAACTGCCTCACCCTCTACAACTTCTTTCTTTTCTTTCTTTATCTTCATCTTTACAATTTTTACTTTAGGAAGTCCGAATATGGAATCCTTCTCCTCGTTCCACTTATTTTCTTTTCTAAGAAGGATAATCCTGGCAAGCCTTTTTAATACGCTTCTCTGTTGTTTGTTTTTTCCACTTTTAAAACTCGGGTGAATTGACATTTTTTGTTACCTCCTTAAGGATTTTTTATATTATATCTTTCTTACGATACAATCGCTATAAGACTTGCGTAATTTTTTCATTTGAGTATCCGCGCTCTGCCTGTCCGTAAATTTTCCTACGCAGGTTATGTAATAATCCCCTTTTTTGAGCACAAACGCGTCATTGTTCCGCGCTTTTAATTGCTCTGTATGTTTTTTCGCAATTTCTTCCCTTGTATATGACGCCACCTGAACTGTAAATTCGAAAGGTGCCTCAACATCAACAGGCTTTACCTGAGCGGCTATCTCTTTTATGGCATCTTCCTGTTCGAAAACAAAACTTTCAGATTCTATACGCTCGGTTTCTTCAGTCGCTTTACGGGTTTCTGCCTGTCTTGTGGAATCTAAAGATATATATTTACCTTTTTCCACCCCTATAGAAAATATCACAGCCAACGCTATAATAAAACCTATGAATACAAATATAAGGTGCTCAAAACAAAGATTAATCGAAAGCTTGGGCTTTTTTTGCAGAAAATCCCTGGAACGAATCTTCTTTTCCCTGCTTACAAAATCCTCAAAAAGTTCTTTTTGAACCTGTCTTTTTTCATCCATGACAAAACCAGCCCATCTAAATCAGATTATTATAACACAAAAAAAAAGCATTTCAAGGTTTTAGTTTACGCTAAGCATAAAAAGGTCTGTGCTGAAATTGATAGACGGATTATCCCTGCTGCCCGTGATTTTCAAATCCGCATTAGACCAATCGCCTTCCTGCTTGAAGAAGACCTTTCTTATGGACTCGGGTATTCCGGATGTCAGCACCTTAGATAAAAATAATTTAATGCTGAAATCTATCAGGGTATCATCTGCTGCCCCGTAAGCATCGATCCTAAGGAGCTCTCCATCAAGATAGAGCGATTTTAACAATAATCGGCCCGCTTGATATGAAAACTCCCCCCTTGCGGAATAAAATTCCAACTCATCAATCCGTGCTAGAGATAATACTTCGAACACATTATGAATAATTTTTGAATCAATATATGAAAATCTTACACCCTGCAGCTTGAAGTTAAGCCGTACTCCTTGTTTTAAAAAATATAGAGGCGAGAATCTTAAAATCCCGGAATCGGCGTGAAGATCTAATCCATCATCATTTCTTATGCGCAATGACTCTATACTTATATTATAATTAGAATCTATACGAGCCTTGGCAATGTCAACATCAGCTCCAAGCTGACGCGCCAGGTACTCTGAAAGAATACCCCGGACAATGTTGTCCCTGAATAAAAAAACAGCAGCCAGCACAAGCAACAAGAAGGCTGCTATAAATATAATCTTTTTTTTCTTCATAATGGCCGCTTAAGTTCATCCGCGGATTTTACAACAAGGGCCTCGAGCCTGCCATCTTTGGCTATAGCGACAAGTAAATCCACTACAGCGGGGTCAAACTGCTTGCCCGCCTGGCGCCTGATCTCTGACACAGCCATCCTGAAAGGCATTGGTTCCCGGTAAGGCCTGTGGCATAACATTGCCTCAAACGTGTCAACCACTGCCATGATCCTTGAGCCAAGCGGTATCTTATCTCCCCTGAGCCTATCAGGGTATCCTGTTCCGTTGTATTTTTCATGGTGATGAAGTATTATAGGTATGACAGGCTTTAACACATCAAGATACTTAAGAACCTCTATGCCCCTTACCGTATGGGTCTTGAGCATCTTTCTCTCTGTCGTGCTTAAAGCCTTCTTTTTCTGAAGGACCTCTGTAGGCATAACAAGTTTTCCAAGATCAGGAAGAAGCGCTGAATAATGCAGTATTTTAAGCTCTTTCTTTGTAAGGCCTATCTCTCTGCCAAGCTCCAGCATCAAATCCTCGAACAGGATGGTATGGGTATAAAGCCTTGGAAACTTAGCGTCTAAAAGATATCCTAATGATTTTATTGTGCCAGTCGTAAGGTCTTCCTGCTCTTTATAAAGCTGGGCGTTTCTTATCGCTATTACAGCCTGCTCCGCAAGAGTTGTAATAATCTCTCGATCAAATATAGAAAATTTTTCTGTCCCTATCTTGTCTCGTACAATAATGACGCCGCAGGTATCTTCATCAACCAGCGGTACGCAGAGAATATTTTCCCTGCAGACAGACCTGCCTGTCTTAAATACTCTAGCCTCAATCGGCGTAGGATTGCTATTTAATTTAAACAAATCTTTGCTTTTTCTATAGTCGACAGAACTGATGCACTCAAGTTTTTTTGTTTCCTGATTTAACATGCATATGCGCGCCCTCTCTGCTTTTAATATCTGCAGGCTTAAACGCGCTATCCTCGGGAAAAGTTCTTTTATATCAAGTGTAGAGCTTATAAGACGATGTATAGTGTGAACTGTTGAAAGCGCTATGGCCCTTGGCCTTACAAGCTCATATAACCTCGCCAGCTCCAGAGCCTTATTTATCTCTTCAGTGATTGATTTGACATATCCCAACAAGACCTCTGATAAGGCATCGCTTACTGTGGATTTAAGAGCGTACATTCCAAAAAATCCAACCAGTTTCGCTTCTTTTATAACCGGCACCGTCACGCCAAAAGTATCGTTCTGCTTTAATCCAAAGCCCACAGGCTGCCTGGATCGCTGAGCCTGAGTCATTGAACGCATAATACTTTTTCTGTAATCAGCAAGCAAAAGATAATCCTGCATTTCACGGGCCCTCTTGACAGCAAAAAACGGTTTTATACCTGCTAAGCTTTTTTTGTCCGCTGACCACCATAAAGGCTTAAATAGTAATTTATCAAAAGCTGATTGCAATTCCTTAAAGGACCTGCTTTCCAGCAAAAGATTTATAAACCTGCTGTCTTTTTTCGACTTTTTATTTTGTATCATCACACCCTCTCATACGGCTGGAAAAGTTTCTTATATTCATCAAGCGCGTATCTGTCTGTCATGCCTGCTATATAATCGCATATCACCACGCGCCGGCCCGCTTCATCCATGGCCTTTTCTCTATATATGCTGGGCAGCAGCATTGGCTGCTCAAGATAAAGGTTAAAGAGTTTATCAATAAAAAACCTTGCCTTGTTTGCCATGCGCATAACACGGTAATGCCTGTAAAAGTTTTCAAAAAGAAAATCCCGCAGTTGAGTTCTCTGCCTGTTCACGGGATCCGAAAGCATTACTATCCTCTCCGGGCAACATCTTACTTTATCGTAAGAAATTATGTTAAGCTGCTTTATGCGCGTATTCGTATTATCTATAAGGTCCGTTACAAGAATATTTATTATGTTCTTAACCAGCTGGTACCTTTTCTGTTCAGCATGCATATAAGTATCTGCATCTTTTGTATTGGTATTGATAAGTTGCCAGATATCCAGGCCTGACATAGCATCTTCTGACAAAATCCTGCTTCTTAATCCGTCATCTATGTCATGGCTATAGTATGCTATCTCATCCGCCAGGTCAACAACCTGCGCCTCCATAGTCGGCATACCTGTTTTACTGAATTCTTCTATCTGAGGCGGTTTATCGTATGATGTGCTATGTCTTACTATGCCCTCACGCACTTCAAAAGTAAGATTTAATCCTTTAAATGCCGTATACCTCTCCTCCAGTATATCCACTACACGCAGGCTTTGTATGTTGTGGTCAAATCCGCCATAATCCTTCATAAGCACGTCTAAGATTTCTTCGCCAGAATGCCCAAAGGGCGTATGCCCTAAATCGTGCGCCAATGCTATAGCTTCAGCAAGGTCCTCATTAAGGGCAAGCGCCCTGGCTATGGTACGCGCTATCTGCGCTACCTCGATCGTATGAGTAAGACGGGTACGATAATAATCTCCTTCGTGATTCACAAAAACCTGAGTCTTATATTCAAGGCGCCTGAACGCTGTAGTATGTATTATCCGTTCGCGATCTCTCTGATACAGATAGCGGTATTGATGCTCATCCTCCTTGTGGTGCCTGCCCATGCTTGTGGCAAGACTGGCAGCATATGGGGCGAGCATGCGTTCTGATATGCTTATCGTGTTAATTTTATTTGACATTTTTCTTTAACCTGTCATAAAGCCCGCTTAAGGATTCTGATATCACTTTCACATCCGAAAAAACAGGCATAAAATTTGTATCACCTTCCCACCTGGGCACTATATGTATATGCACATGACCCGGATAACCTGCCCCTGAGATCTTTCCTATGTTTATGCCTATATTAAACCCGTCCGGCTTTAACACCTTTTTGATGAGCCTTGTTGTCCTGTTTAATAATGTCATAAGATCTGTAATCTCATCGGGTGAAAGTTGTTCCAGGCTGGATTTATGAGCCTTGGGGGCAACCATTATATGCCCATTATTATACGGATAAAGATTAAGCATGGCAAATGAATACTTTGAATCCTCTACAACCAGGTGGTTTTTTTGGTCCTTTGAGAGCCTTGCCTTGCAAAAGATGCAGCCTTTTCTTTTTCTTTCATATATGAACTTGCTTCTCCATGGAGCCCATATTTTTTT
>CAZBNF010000041.1:0-9779 GCA_964493115.1 uncultured Planctomycetia bacterium
AAATCCCATACCCAACATCTCTGGTTTAACACGAAAAACAGACAAGAGTTTACCAATATAACTCCGCAGGTAGAAGAAGCTGTCAAGAAGAGCGGGATCAAGGAAGGCCTGTGCTTGGTCAATGCTATGCATATAACGGCTAGCTGTTTCATAAATGACAATGAGTCAGGCCTGCAGCAGGATTTTGCCACGTGGGTTGAAAGGCTGGCACCTTACGGTAAAGACAAGTATAAACATAATCTGACCGGAGAAGATAACGCTGACGCTCACCTAAAGCGTACTATAATGGGCAGGGAAGTGGTCGTGGCTGTCACGGGAGGTAAACTTGATTTTGGCCCATGGGAGCAGATTTTTTATGGTGAATTTGATGGACAGCGTTGTAAAAGGGTTTTAGTCAAAATAATTGGTGAGTAAAATTATTTGCATTTTTAACAGCCTTTTTATATTATAGACGTACAACTAAGCGTTAGAATATTTTGGAATTCACTTGCTCTGCACTCTGTATAGCCTTATAATAATTGGTGAATAGGAATGTGGATGTTTGTACCATAAAACAAAGGCGTGAGATTATATGAAAAAGAGTCAATTAATTATGGTATGGTTGCTGCCTATTGTTGTAATAGGTGGTTTGTTTAATCCCGCATTGGGCTATTTGGTTGTAGCTATGATGGCTTTCTTATTAGTACTGTCATTTTTCAAAGAACGGTACTGGTGTTGGCATTTATGCCCAAGAGGGGCCTTTCTAGACATTGTGTTATCAAAAGTCAGTTGCAAGAGGTCCTTGCCTAAACTTTTTGTAAAACAGCGATTCCGTTGGTTAGTAGTTGTCTTATTTATGTGTTTTCTGATATTTCGTATAATACGCACAAGAGGCAACTTAGTCGCAATAGGAGCGGTCTTCGTATCAATGTGTTTGCTGACAACTATTGTCTCTATCGTCCTTGGTGTTGTGGCAAAGCATAGAAGCTGGTGTGCTATATGTCCGATGGGGACATTTCAGGAAAAAATAGGTAGTTTTAAATCCGCAGACAGTAAATTCAGTAAAACAAAACATTAAGCTTTGCAGATGAGAAGTAAGTTTAAGTAATGTGTTCATAAAAAGTTAAAGGAGCGAGTTCAAGTGAAATGTCATTATTGCGCTGAAGAAATAAAAGATGAGGCTATAAAGTGCAGATACTGTGGGGAGTTTTTAATCAAAGAAACAAAAGGCAAGTGGTATTTCAAGCCATATTGGTTGATAATCGGTTTTCTATGCGTTGGGCCATTCGCACTGCCCATGCTCTGGTTTAATCCTAGCCTTACCCGCAAAAATAAGATAATTATAAGTGTTGCCATTATTCTTTTTAGTTATCTATTGGGTATTATGCTTGTTGATTCTCTTAAAAATATAGATAAATATTACCAACAGATTTTTCAACCATTTTAGAGGTAGGCCACAAATTAAGCATAATGAAATGAAGACTTAAGGTTACCAGAGGCAAGCAGCGAGAAAGCAACAGAAAGGTCTCTTGTCCTAACTCATTGACATAATATAAGTAACAACATTTTGCGGGAGTAGCTTCCCCCTTCGCCCCTGATATGTAACTTAGAGTTTGGGCTTCGGGGGACGGGATCATAATCGTTAAGTGCGTACATATAAGCGGGAGTAGCTCAGTTGGTAGAGCGTCTGCCTTCCAATGGGAAAATATAGTTTTTCATAAACCATTTATTTTGTTGTAATTATATACTCCGTAAAAGACTTACGGAGTTTTTATTTTACCGACACTTACCGCCCATTACCTGTCAAAACCGAGCAATATAGTCACTATTTGGACACCGGAGTCCCATCAGGAAAAGACCTATACCCACCCCATCCTACCCGTTTATATATATTAAACCTGCTCACTAAATTGCGCACTATTTTGGAATTTCCTTGCCGATTAGGTTTTATGGGTGTAGAATATGGATAAAATGAGTGCATAAGAAATAGCTTGAATTTAGCAAGTAAATCAATGTTAAAAATTATAGAAAACAAAATAAAAAAAGCTTGGAAAAGCACTGGCAAAGAGTTTGCAGGCCCGCATAATCCTACATGTATTTATTGGAAAGAAAAAGCCTGCTTGGCTTACCCGTTTTATTTTTATCTTAACAAGCAATTAAACAAAACTGCTTTAAGGCAAGAAATAGCCATAATTCCTGAATATAGACCCAATGCCCCTGGGCATGCTTTATGTGGGGATAGATTGTGCTCTTGTAATGATAATCGAAAGCGCAATGAGCAAATTCATATAGATTTATGTTTGGTAAAATTTAAAGATGCCAGAGATTTAAATAGCATTGTATCCGCACAAACAGAAGGTAGGTATTTAAATATGTGGTGTTTCAAGCCGCGACCCGTTGTTGCAATAGAGTTTAAATATCCCTTTAGCTTTAATATCCGTGTATTAGATGAAGATGTTAAAAAATTATTAATTATGGAAAAATTATACGGAGCACAGCTTTTATATATGTGTTTTGCTTCAGCTGAGACAGACAAATCAGATGAGCGAGTTGATATAGCAGTATTATTAAAACATATTAAAAAAATTGTTGGTCAAAAAACACCTGCAATAAATAAATTTAGACTTGCTTATGGCGCTCTCAATCGCAATGATTGGAAAATATATCAAGTTAAATAGAAATCTAATTTTATTTTAATTTTACAATATATGATACCAAGTGGGCGAAGGAGTATCTAAGGAGTTTATAGAGATGGCTAAAAAGGGAGTGCTTAAAAGAGGCCTTCGGTTTAAAAATAATTGGGAATTGTTGAAATGACGCGCAATCTCAGAAATGGGGTTGCTTTTTGTGTTTAGAGGAGTATAAGTGAGGATTACTTAGATGGAACCCAATAAGGATAAGGAGAAAAGCAAATATGAAGTATTTCAGAGTGTGTCTGCTGGTTTTTATGCTTGCCTTGTTTAATGTGTCTTGCAGTAAAGCCCGTGAAATTGTTGAAGAACAAAGCAGCAGCAAGGTGAAAGTCATACAACATGAAAACGGTACATGGCAGCTTTTAGTTAAAGGGAAGCCTTATTTTATAAAAGGCATGACCTTTATCCCCGTAAAAATCGGAGAAAGCCCCCATGAGGCAACCATGAGGGACTGGATGTTGTATGATGATGACAATGACGGGTTAAATGATATAGCATATCAGACATGGGTTGATGAAAACAGAAACAATAAAAAAGACACAGGAGAGGAAGTGCATGGTGATTTTGAACTATTACGTCAAATGGGATGCAATACAATCCGGCTCTATCATGTGTCTTCCGATAACCCTATTCTAGGCGATATCTATAAAAAAAATCCATCGACTAAATTACTGCTTGACCATGCTGTAAATAAAGAGTTATTGCGCCAGCTTTATAATGACTATGGGATTATGGTTATTATGGGTAATTACCTGGGCGCGTGGACCATAGGCTCCGGTGCCTCATGGGAAGAGGGCACAGATTATACCAACCCAAAGCACCGGGAAAATATCAAAAAATCAGTAAAGGCAATGGTATTGGATAATAAAGATGAGCCGTATGTGTTAATGTGGCTTTTAGGAAATGAGAACAATATCGCCACATGGTCGCGTTGTAATGCGTCAAAAGAGTTGGAAGCATATGCCACTCTTGTCGGTGAAATCACTGATATGATTCATATGCTTGACCCGAATCACCCCGTAGCTGTATGTGATGGTGATAGCTTTAACACCTTAAGGCAATATGCCAAGCATGCAAAGGGGATAGATATAGTTGCTTTTAATTCTTACAGAGGCAAATATGGATTTGGCACTCTCTGGAGAGAGGCAAAAAGCATATTTGACAGGCCAATATTTATCTCAGAATTTGGTATGTTTGCATATAACATAAAAGTCGGCGAAGACCAGGACATGCAGCTTGATCATATCAAGGGTTATTGGCGCGACATTGCCCTAAACAGCGCGGAACACTATGACCCTGATAAAAAGCTCGCAGGAAACTCCATAGGAGGGGTAGTGTTTGATTGGGTTGACCGTTGGTATATGGATGGAACGCCTAATGAACAAAACCCGGGCACCAAATACTGGGACTCTCCTGATAATCTTAATCATGAAGAATGGTTTGGTATTATGTCCTTAGGGGGTGGCTCAGACACTCTTATGCGACAAAAAAGAAAGGCATATGATTATTTGCAGGATGCATGGAATCGTGATAAGCTTGGGTGGTGAGAGAGTGTCTAGCTGATTAAAGGAAAAAAAGGGGCAAGAGATTATGAAAACAGCCGCATTTATTAGTTTATTACTTGCTGTCTCCTGCATTTCGATTAGCTTGGCTGAGCCAGAACTAAGCAACAATAAACCGCTTCTTGTTATAGGCCAGGACTCTAAGTCTATTAGTGATTTTTTTACTGCTTTAGAACCCTTTGTGGCAGCAGGAGATATCAACTTTCCAGACGGGATAATGGCTTATACAGCTATTAGTGATCTTCGCGGGCTTTCTGAGCCGGTAGACCACGGGGCAGGCGTTAATTATGTAGATGAGTTACTTAAAAAATACCCAACAATTCAAATTGTACAGATTGGTCTTTACATGAGATATGCATTAGATGATATTGCTCGTGGGCTGCTTGATAATAATATAGATGAATTAAGTCAATGGATAGAACGCTCAGGAAAGCAGGTATACTTGAGAATTGGCTACGAGTTTGACAATCCTGAAAACGATTATGACCCTCCGCAGTATATACTAGCATATCGGCGCATTGTAAATCGCTTAAGAAAAAATGGATTAAGAAATGTGTATTTTGTTTGGCATACCATTGCATGGAAAGATAGAGATTGGCCGGCATATCAGCCTTTGCAATGGTATCCTGGAGATGAGTATGTTGATTGGATAGGAATTTCCTTTTTTGATGCAGCGAGAACAACTGAAAGAAACATTGCAACTGAATTAGCCCGTGATAAAAATAAACCACTAATGATTGCCGAGAGCTCGCCTTTTAATCGGTATACGGCTGAAAGCAAAATAGCCTGGCTGCAAAGCCTGTTTAATTATGTTAATGCGAATAATGTTCAGTTCATCAGCTATATAAATGTTAATTGGGATGCCTTACCTATGTTTTCACATTACAAATGGGGTGACGCCAGGTTGCAAAATGACCCAATTTTAATGGAAGAATTATTAAAGCATATTAAGCAATAAGAGAATCTATTGATGCCACAACTCCTGCTATACGGCTATAACATAATACATAAGATCCCCCAGCTACAAAGTCACCTCAATCATGGCCTTGAAGTTTATTTATCTCTTGCCTACGAATAAAAAAATCTCTTTCTTCCAGTTTTCCCTACCATAAGGTATTTCTATTTGTTATAATAATACTAAATTACGGAGAAAGCTTGTGACAGAAAAAGCTATATTTTTAACAGGGTCCACGGGTTTCTTAGGTTCCAACCTAATACCTAAGTTCATAGAAAGCGGTTATTATCTAAAACTCCTGGTTAGAGCTAAAAAAAATAACGCTTATGCCAGAGTAAGACAAACTCTTTCTAGAGTATGCAATGATAATGACCAGCTTTCTATGATAATGACAAAGATAGAAATAGCAGAAGGGGATCTTACTAAAAAAAACCTTGGCTTATCAGAAGATGCTACGAAAGGGTTTTTCAGTGATATTAGTGATGTTTTTCATTGTGCAGGTGCTGTAAGTTTTGACGAAGAGAAAGAAGAAATTGTGCGTTCAAATAACATTGAAGGCACAAAAAATATATTATCTTTTATTGAAGAGCTTCCTCGAGTGCATTTCCATTATATGAGCACTGCTTTTGTCTGCGGAAGAAAAACAGGCAGGGTGAGAGAAGATGATCTTGACCAGGAGCAAGAATTTAATAATGCCTATGAGGAATCTAAGTGTAACGCTGAAAAACTTGTGCGTGACTGGTCTATTCAAAATAAGATAAAAACGACTATATATAGGCCTAGCATAATAGTCGGCGATTCTCAAACTAGCAAAACCCAAAGCACTTTTGGTTTATATGGAATATTAAGAATCATGGACATTACTGCCCAGGGGGTAAAATTAAAGTATAAAAAGGCCAGCCATAGCATGAAAACAACAGGAGTTCGATTTAATAATGGCATTTTTTTTGTACCTACCCGAGTTATAGGTAAACCAAATAAGACCTTAAATCTAGTTACTATAGATTATGTAAGAGAAGCAATAATCCGCATATTTAATTCTAAAAATAATATAGGGAAAACGTATCATATTACTAATCCCTGTCCGCCAAAAGTTGAACTGCTTAAAAATTGTCTTTGTGAGACACTTAAAATTAAAGGTATAAAGTTTGTTCCGCTTGAAACTTTCAAAAGAAAACCTATGGAATCATGGGAGAGGCTATTTAATAATAATATAAAGATGTACACCCCCTATCTATTATTGGAAGAAGCTAAATTCGACGATTCCAACACAAGAGCCCTGCTTAGAGGTACCGGAATTAAAGAAGCCAAACTAGATAAGCGGTTGGTACTAAAGCTTATGAAATACAGCCACTCTACAAATTACGGAAAAAACAATATATTATGAACATATATTCTATCCCGCCGCTTGTAACATCATTTTTAACTTTAACAGTAGGTACGATAGTTCTTATAAAAGGAAAAAAACTTGCTTATGCTTTAATTACGGCAACTGTTTTTGTATGGCTTTTTGGTTATTCTTTGATGTATTCTGTCGGCAGTTATGATTTAGCGCTGGTTCTAACACGGTTTGTATATGTCGGCGTCCTGTTAATCCCGGTATTTTCATACCATTTTACCATAGCCTTTTTACAGTTAAAGGATCGAAAGAAATCTGTATTTTTAACTTATATACTTGGTGCTATATTTATAACCTTAATTCCAAATAATTATTTTATTACAGGGGTAGAAAAATATTACTGGGGTTTTCATACACGAGTTGGTCCTTTACACAATGCTTTTCTGATATTTTTTCTAGTTGTTATGTCAAGAGTGCTTTACCTTCTGTCGAAAGCTTATCTAAGGACAAAGAAGGAAAAGCTTCCACTTGAAAACACCCGTATTAAATATGTATTATTATCGTTTTCGATATCAATGCTTGCGTCAACAGATTTTTTGCCAAATTATGGGGTAGCATGGTATCCATTAGGATTTTTGTGCATTACATTTCATGCTATAGCTACTAGCTATGCAATAATTAAGTATCGTTTGTTGGATGTAAATGTTGTCATAACACGCGCAGGAATATTTTTAGCGGTATACGCGTTAGTCCTGGGTGTTCCGTTTTGGCTGGGATACATGACAAAAATATGGCTGCTGCCAACAATTTTAGCTATTTTCCTGGCTTCCGCAGGCCCATTTATATATACATATGTCCAACGCAAAGCTGAACAACGCATTCGTTTTGAGGAATTTAAGTCTCATCAGCAGTTAAATAATCTTGCACAAAATATGATGCGTTTTACGGACTTAAAATTTCTGCTTAAGCTTATAATTCATGAATTGGTAAAGGTTATGAAACTCAATTCCGCTTATATATATCTTAAAGAGCAGGAAAACGCCCATTATAGCCTAAGAAGCGGATGGAGCCTTGACAGTGAAATACCTAAGCAAGCCAAATTCTCGGAAGACTCAGCGCTGGTTAAGGATATTCTTTTTAGGCGGGCACCTGTCATATTGGAAGAGTTAAAATTCGACCAAACAAAAACTAATTTATCCCACTTAAAGGCCATGAGAGAAGAGCTGCAAAAAATTAAGGCATCGGTTGTAATACCCGCTTTTAAAGGAGATCATCTTTTTGGCCTTTTAATACTGGGCCCAAGGAAAGACAATAGGATTTTTACCAGGGAGGACCTTAATCTTCTTATGCTTTTAGCAAGCCAGGCTGTTTTAGCCATTGAAAACGCCCAGCTCTTTGAAAGGGAGAAGCTTTATTTAGCTGAAAAATCCCGCAGGGACGCATTGGCTGATATGGCGCCAGGGGTATCTCATCAATTCAATAATAGGTTTATAGCCATTAACAGTGAAATGCAGGCTTGCCTGGATTTATTAGGTCAAAAGCCATTAGAAGGCCTCAGCAAAGAAGAGATGTTGTCTTTGTTTGAAAATTTCAAAGAATTTGGCAAGCTGATAATAGACGATACTGTAAAGGGGAGAGAGATAGCTAGGGCCATAATGAACAAAGGTAAAGCAGATGTCAGTTTCGCTGAAGCAGACCTTGCTTCTGTCATTGAAAATGGCATCAGGCTTCTTAAGCTAAGCCGAACAAGAGTGAGCTTAGAAGGTACTCCGGAGCCTGAGATTATATTGAATATTGAGACGAACCTGCCTAAGATTATCTTAAGCGCCTCATTAATGGAAGATGTTTTTTATAATCTTGTAGACAATGCAAGGGATGCTATTGTAACAAAACATAAGCACATAAAAGAAAATAAACTTATGATAGATGCACCATATAAAGGTAAGATTACTATTTCCGCTAAAAAAAGCAGCACCAGAATCATAATCACCGTCAAAGACAATGGTATTGGTATAGAAAAAATCCATATGAAAAGGCTCTTTACGCCTTTTTCTACATCCAAAGCAACCGCCCATAAAGGTACAGGGCTTGGCCTCTATATTATCGAAGGCCTTATAGAACAGCATAAGGGTAAAATTTCTGTTGAATCAGAATACACAACAGGCACCACTTTTACAATAGAGCTTCCGATAAGGACAAGGGGATAATTATGCCTAAAAAACTCTTGATTATAGACGATGAAGAAAACTTAGCCAAAAGTTTAAGTGTTTCTTTTAAGGTAAGAGGCTATGAGGTATCTTTAGCTTTAAACAGCACAAAGGGTCTTGAGCTTGTCAAGGAATTTAACCCTGATATCCTGCTTTTAGACCTTCATCTTTCAGAAGGAAAGACAGGCTTAGATGTATTAAGAGAGGCAAAGGCAATAAAGCCTGATTTAAAGGTTGTTGTTTTAACAGGTTTTGGGGATGAAGAAGGTGTTGAAGATGAGTGTTTCAGGCTTGGCGCTGCTAAGTTTTTGCCAAAGGCATTTACAATAACTGAACTCATAGAAGAGATAGGCTCTGTATGAATGAGCTCATGCATGAGGCGATAAACAAGTTTCACACAGTAAATATCATGTGCGGAAGCCTTGCCTTAGAGGTTGAGTCCGATAATCCGCATGTAAAAGACACCACTTACCTAAAGCAAAGGATATTACAGCTTATCTCTAACGCAGATGATGAACTTAAGCGAGCCCGTCAGCTTTTAATAGAGATTACTTCAGTAATGGCTGAAAAACTAAACTGTTATCATGAAAACGAGCATTTTTTAAAGACAGTAGAGTCCGCTATGTCTTTTTCAGAGAATAAGGCCATTGAGCTTAAAGATATCATAGAAAAAGGTAACCCCTTATCTTTAGCGGTTATTTCAGCGCTTTTACATTCAATAGAAGAAAAAAACCTATCATGCGCTGTGGGCCTGAAGGATATAAAGGATAAACTGATTAAGTCCGGAAAATATAAACCGAAACATTAAAGAGATTGTGGAGGAAAATAGCATGACAACTAAAAAGATACTTATAGTAGATGATGAGAAAAACCTTACTGCTTCTTTAGATAGTTTTTTTAAGTCCAAAGGCCATGATATATTCATAGCCAATTCAGGAAAGGCAGCACTTGAGATTTTAAAAAAACAGGCAATGGACCTTCTTGTCCTTGACCTTAATATGCCTGAGGTTGACGGTTTTGAGGTTGCAGGTGCTCTTAAAGAAA
>CAZBNF010000042.1:0-5033 GCA_964493115.1 uncultured Planctomycetia bacterium
TGTTACTGGATTATAACAGATAGGCCATACTTTGTAAAGCAAAATAAAATGAGCCGCGTAATTAACGCGGCCTAACCTGAATCATGCGAATTAAAGTTTATTTTTTATATACTCTATCACGTACTTATTAGCCCCTTTTAGTTTTGATATTTTTTGCATTTGGTCAAGAGACTCTTGTTTGAATCGTTTGAGTATTTCCATAAGCATAAGCTCCTGCAGGTAATATTCAAAGGTTACATTATTTGAAAATTTCAATATTAGAAAACCCAGTATATAAGGCACGGAACGCTCGCCAAGTAATTCCAGTATGTCTATTAAGACTTTTATACTTCCATAAGATGAGGACTTTTCCACGCGATTAAAGAGCTTTCCGCATAATAAAGTCATGTCAACTTCTGACAGCATTTCCTCGCTTCCTATTGAAATTATATTATATACAGAATCGTGATCCTTAATATCCATAAGGTTATTTATTATAAAATTAGCGTGTTTTGACATATGGTTGTAAAGCGCGGGGTCCTTTTCTGATTTCAACAACTCATTAAAAACGCTGGATATCCTTTTTATATAATCACAGGCAAGCCCGGCAGGAAGCACTGTCATGATGTCTTTCATGCTTCGCGCCAGATAACCCCTTACATGGGGGTCCTGGCTTATGTAATTCTGCAGGTATTTATCAATAATGTTTTCAGCGATTTCATTTTCCCCAAGCACGAAAAGCTCCTTCAGGATAGGAATAAGGTTGTCTGAAGCATTCATTTCAAGTATTGTCTTTAAGTCTTCGTGCAGGAACATGTTTGCTCTTTTTCTAATGGGATATTCTGTAAATGCTTTTTTATCCGTGAGCCATTTAAAGCACTCCTGCGACATGCCCATGCCGGCCAGCCCGCTCCACGCCAAAGAGATAAACCCCTGCTTGTCTTTAACATGCTCAAGGCATATTAAAACCATATCCTTTATGTCCTGTATATGCCTGTTACGGCCGGCATACTCTTCCGCTATCATGTTGGAGATAAACTCTAAATCCAGCTTTCCTATCATTTTTGCCAGTATATTTTTTTCCTCTTTTATTACTCGCTTAATCCTTGTTTCCGTAAAAAGCTCCTTATCGCGAGCGGCAGTCCCGTCAGGCGCGGCACCGCCTGAACCGCTTATGATACTTTCTATCAGCGCTCCCGCGGCAACCGTATCCTTTACAAGCTCTGACCTGTATTTTTTCTTTTCATCGCTGGATAAAACCCTCCTGTAAAGCACCTGGTCTATTTTGACCCCAAAAATCTTTTTCTTTGCTAGTTCAGCATGCCAGTCTTTCTTTTCTTTTTTGCGCGCCATAAGGCCGCTTATCAACGCTACAAGCGTATTCATATCGTCAGAAGATATGTTCTTGAGAAAGGTTACACTGCCTATGCTGAGATCCATCATCATATCAGCCATAGAATTGCATATATTCTGCTCGAAAACAGAAGCAGGATAAAACAGGCCTCCATTTACGAGTATATTAGCCCGGCGCTCCGGCATTCCCGCGGGCAGGCTTATAGTTATGCTGCCCTGCGCCTCAAAAAACGACTTCAGGTTATCCATAAAGCTTCCTATGGCCTTATCTGTGATAAAATTAGTCCTGCCATAAAAAAGCATTGTCTTGACAGCTGAATTAAACCATTTTATAACCATGATCACAAAAGGCCGCGCCTCATCTTTAACAGGTTCGAGTTTGTCGGCGTTTTCTCTTTCATTTATAATATTTTCTATAAGCCTGTCCGCTTCCGCGTTCGAGAACACCCTGTCCGCGTACTGCACCGCTATTTCAGCGTATTTGTCCGCGTTACGCTTCATATCGGCTTTTCTGAAGTGATAGGCAATATCAGCGCTCATGTATTCAATATCTATTGTGCCCTCAGCCTCGACCATCACTCCCGCTATGTCGCCATGAAGCTTTTTCTTCGAGCCCTCGCTTGCTGAATCATAAATCGCTGACCTTACAATATCATTACTAAAAGATATCTCGTCTTCAAGAGCGTTTTCTTTTGAGCTTAATATATTAACACTTTCCGCCTTGAAAACCAGGTCCCTTACATAACCGGAATTAATCTTTTTTAATTTAGATAAAAAATCAAACCTGAAATTATTCCCTATGCCCGCGGCGGCGAAAAGTATTTCTTTCTCATCGGCATTGAGCCTGTCAAGCTTGCGCATAAGAAGCTCATGAAGGCTTGCCGGAAAATCTTTTTTCTCGGCGCTGAAAACCCACGCGGGATAATCTAACCTTATAAGGTGCCTGTCTAAAAAATCCCTTAAGAGCTCTATAACAAAAAAAGGATTGCCGCCGGTAGTTTCATAAATGCTGTCCGCGAATGACGGGGTAAATTCAACGGTTTTAAAAATAGCACGCAATATCCCGCAAACCTGTTCTCTTGTAAAATCCTTCATGCCTATCCTGTCTATAATTTCAAACTCTGAAACCTTATCAAGCATCGCGTCTAAAAAAGACGCCTTGCCTGCCATTTCACCTGAAGGCGGCCGGCTGTCGCTCGCGCACACGCATAAAGGGGTTTCCTTGTGAAGCATCGCGAGGCAGGCTATTGACTCGACACTGCATTCATCCGTAAAATCCATATTATCCACAAGGATAACAGGCATTGTTTTTTTAATCAACCCGTCAAGCATATTGATTATGCCGTAGAATAAATCAACCCTGGACACGTTTCCCTTATCATGAGTTTTCTTGTCAGGCATAAAGACCCTTAGCCTTGGAATGAAAGACAGCGCGGACCGCTGCTGCGCGGGTAAAGCGGAAAAAATTTCCCTGTAGTGTTCGGCCCCCGCGCGGGAAAGAGCGGCTATTATATTTGTCGCCAGGCTGTAAGGCTTGGCCTTATCCTGTTCCATGCAGTTTATTAAAAACGATTTCCTGCCTTTATCTTTGGCAAGAGCGAAGATTTCTTTAAGGAAACGGCTTTTCCCTGAGCCCATATCCCCTTTTACCAGGGTTATCTTGCGCGGGTTTTCGCGTAAAAGTATTTTCTCGGCCTCTTTCACCTGGCTGTCCCTGCTTACAAGCCCCGGCTCCGAAAGGGCTTTTATAACCCTTCTTTCTTCTTTTGCCTGTGAGACCGAATCTTTCGCGAGTGAAACGCGGTTTCTTCCAAGGTGCTTGGAGGTGTATAGCGCTTCATCGGCTTTTGTAAACAACTCGTCAGCTGTTATGCCGTCTGTCGGGTATTCTGCTATGCCGATGCTTACTGTTATGTGCTTGTTGTTTTCATCGATAATAAAACCCTTGTCGAAAAACTCCTGGCGTATCTTTTCGCAGGCGCCTAAAACATCCTTAAGTTCCATACCTTTTATCACTGCTACAAATTCATCCCCTCCGTACCTGGCTATAGTAATATCATCGCTTTTTAGGTTCCTGCTCAGCATCTCGGAGAAAATCTTTATCACGGAATCGCCTGTCAAATGCCCTTTTAAATCATTGACTCCTTTAAAATGATCAAGATCCATGACAACAATAAAAAGGCCCTTTTCCCGGATATCAGGCATGCTGAGATATCCGCTCATGCCTCTTTTGTACGCCCTTCTGTTTCCAAGGCCCGTGAGGTCGTCTATATAGGCTAAATCTTTATTCATATGGTTAATTATATAAAATTATCGCGCGATATACAAGGATAATGTTGTTTGGACGAGTAAAGTCCATAATTGGGCTTACAACACTACGCGGAGCTTGAAACAGCGCGGGCATGCCTGCGTTGCTCGGATAAGCCCTTGGAAAGAGCCCTATTTCTTGTTAAGCCGGGTTCAGGGGAAAATCCTGCCGAAGGTTTTTTAGGTTTAGTCTTTTCCATGCGCGATACTACCTTTTCCAGATCGTTTATCAGTTCACGGATATTTTTATACTCGTTTTCATCTGTCCTTGAGGATCTTAAAAAAATGGCATTAAGATCATCTGGTATATAACTGCGAAAACGCTTTGCGTTAATAATAGTTTCACCGTCCCAGCTTATCTCCCAGTCAGCAAACTCCTCATCAGGAAAATCCCCTATATTGTACCGCTCCAAGCCTCCATCAGGCTTAAGCGCAAGAAACAGGAGCATGTTGATAAAACCGTCTATGTCCAGATACATTAAATCACCTTCCACGTGAAAGTCTATCCAGAAAGGCCTGCCGGTGCTCTCTTCTATTAGAATATTGCGGCTGTGCACATCGCCATGCGCCTGCGCGAATTCTTCGTGAAAAAGAGCTAATGCCTTTCCCGCTGTTATAAGTTTTTTAGCTATATCAATGAAATGCCTTTCAAAATATTCTTCAGGCCCCAGCGCCGAGCCCGTCACAATCTGATAAAGCGTACTGCCTTCAATATCATCTATAATATTTACTATATTGCCTGCTTTGTCTTTTAGGGTTTTACCCTTGCAAAAACTGCTTAAGGGTTTTATCCTAAGCAAGCTTAAGACATCGGCCTCGCGCTCTGAAGCTGTTATATCTCTCTGAAATTTAAGCCATACTATTTCCCCTGTGGCGATTTCACATGCCTTTTTTACAGCAGGCGGTTCGGCATTTTCAATAACCTTATACCGAAACCCATCAATTTCAATGATATCGCCTATTCCTATCTGCTTATAGAATGTTGTATCCTGTATAACAGGCGTATCTGCTTTTATGCTGTTTAGCAAGTCCGCCTGCTTAGACGATGCCATAGGCCTTAGCGCGGCATTTCCTGACACAGAAAAGGCCTGGTCAATGCCTGCGCATGCCTGCGCGCACAAGGCATATGATAATATAAATATTGTCAAACTGCGTATAAATTTTCGCATAAAATGAACCTTTATTCCCGCTTCTATATATTATGCAAAGGCCCTTGAAAATATCATCAGGGCCTTTGCATGCAGCAGGGTGTCTGCCGTTCGTTAAGGGGGCCATACCATGTTTTTTAGAACTATATACGCTTATATTGTCACCTCCTGTGTTTTTATCAGTTCGCTTCAATCTGCGAGTTTAATCTGTTTAGATAATAATTATAATCACCTCGGTGGTAATAG
>CAZBNF010000042.1:5133-9373 GCA_964493115.1 uncultured Planctomycetia bacterium
TCTAATGCCCCTATTGCAAAGAGCCCGGCATAAGACTCTAATGCGCCTCTTATCACGCCTTCAATGGGTTCTTTTAAAAGCATGTGGTCTGCCTCATCTATAACACCATTGCCGTCACGGTCATATGCCGCGAATACCTCATCCGAGAGGTGATCCTGAAGGAATATGGCCTTTGCGTACACTGCCGCAAGGCGGGTTACATCGTTGATATCCACTCCTCCGCTTGAGTTTACATCCAGTAAACCAAGATTAGGCACGAAATTCACTACATCCTCGCTGGATGTAATCTGCGAGTTTAATCTGTTTAGATAATAATTATAATCACCTCGGTGGTAATAGTTGCAGGAGCTGGTGTTCCTATTCCATGTGAACAAAGTATACTCGCTCCCTTGATGAGGGTTAAAGATGGCCTGTTCTTGTTCTGATAACTGGCTTATGTAGCTTGTGTTTAACCAGATATAATCTGCCATCACATTAAGGGCTGCTATATCAGCGCTGTCAACAAAACCGTCATTATTAAGGTCTAATGCCCCTATTGCAAAGAGCCCGGCATAAGACTCTAATGCGCCTCTTATCATTGCGTCAATCGGATTTTCCAAAAGCACGTGGGCCATTAAATAAGATAAATGCTCAATGTCTGTTGCATCCGGCATCAGCAGTCTTACTGACTCAAAATATGGCACACTGTCAAAATTTGGTTGGTTATGCGCGGTTATCGTAAATGAAGCTGTCTCCAGCACGATCACAGCATTTGCATTTATAATGAAACTCATGCCTGTCATCTGCCCTGTGATGGCCTTTGTAGTCGTGGGCACAATGTCAATCCTATAATTTTCATTCTCAAGAGCTGTAACCGTGATGCCATATCCATACATTTCAGCTTCCTGACGAAGCGCTGCCTCAAAATCAATTACCGCCGCGGGAATAAAGTCAGAAAGATTTGACACAATAAGCAAGCCCAGGATATCACGAAAAACCTTGTAATCCTTGTTATCTTTAGTAAAAAATATCCCGCCATCCGTTGTGTCTACTGAAGTTACAATCAAGCGGCTCAGCCAACCCAAAATTTCAGCCTGATATAAAATACCTTCTATGCCCGGCTCGAGCTGCATTAAAGCATCTTTAAGCAAAACTCCATTTACAAAACCATCCACACCGCTATAAGCTACCGTTAGACCAGGAGCTGTTATATCGCCTGAAGCATTTACTGTCAATGTTAGCTCGCTCATGGCTCCTTCTGCGGAAGAATCAAAAACCGCATGAATGGTGTAGGAAACGGATGTCATGCCAATGACATTTGTTGTAATAGAAACCATTACACCATCTCTCAACTGACTGGCAATTGCAACGGCAAAATTTTGGACAGCAGCAGGAAATACCTCAACAACTGTTACATCACCAGCTACTTCAAGTGTCGCTCTATAATCTTTGCCGTCTTTCGTAAATTCAATCCACTGGGGTTGGTTATAGCCTATTCTCTTGTACGCCAAATTCATAAGCGCTGCCAAGACCTGGCGGTCTGTCATTGAACCAAAAATACTGCCTTTCATGGCTTCAAATAGTATTGAAGCATAGGCCAATCCTTGTCCATATCCGCTCAGATATTGCGCAGAACCCAAGCGCTGGAACGCCCAGTCCAGCGTATTGTACCTGATTTCATTGGTTGTTGAATCAACCATAAATTTCATAGCGGCAAATTCCATGCTACTGTGCGCAGGCGCCGTTTTTGGCACAATTGTTACCTGGTAGGTCAGATCCGCTTGAATGCCGCCACGGGTTATAATCACTTGATCTCCTAATTCAAGACAAAGCTCAGCCATCAAGGCCTCTACCTGCTCAGCAAGGTTCTCGACGACCAATTCACCGTTATGGCTAAAGGCTTTGTAATCTGCCCCATTAAGCGAAAATACAACAACTCCATTTGACGGTGACGCGATTATCGCGAGATCCATTATAACGGTTAAAATAAGCGCGGGATCAAGTCCATCAGGGCATAAAGACTTGACCGCATGGTAGTAAACCACAGGGTCAACTGTAGTCAGCCCGCTGAATGAAGCCTCAATAGAGTCTTCGATAAGATCACCGTTTTGATTAAGCGTTATTGTCATGGTTTCAAGCATATTTGTTTTGGCAGCTGTTGTCCTGGTAACTGTAACTTTGTAAGTGTCATCGTCTTGCAGCTCGCCTGTTACTGAAAAAACCGTGCCTCTATGCATTGAAAGGACTGCGATAAAATTCCTCCACTCCACGGTAAGGATCTTTCGCACAATTAAACGGCTGCCATTATGATAAGCCTTATACTGATTTTCGTTCATTGTAAATGTAATTGAGTTCTCTGTGTCATTTACGGAATTGACATTGATATTTATCATCTCAGAAAAAGCTTCAATGCCTGACGCGCCAGGCAATAGCTGGCCTATGGCTTCCCAGAGAAGACCTTTATCAATATCAGGGAATCCGTGAATGCTAAATGCCTGTGAGCCTGTTACCATAATACCGGCGCCGTTTACAACGCAGGCTGCTGAGCTTATTATTCCCTCAGCAGTGTTTGCAGGCGTCACAATAATATTATAAGCCTGGTTTTTCGTAACCGTGGCAATAGTCACATCAAAATTTGCTCCAATTTGCGCGCGAAGCTCTTGTGCAAACGCGTCCACCGCGGCAGGAAATATTTCACTCACAGAGATTTCTCCACCTGCAATTCGGACCGCTCTATAATCACGCCCTTGTTTTTCAAATGAGATGGAGGCGCCGCTTGCATCAAGGACAATGGCCTGTGTCATCGAAACCAGAATAGCTTCTTCAGGAACCCCGGCAGGGTGCAATATGCGCAATGCCTCAAAAAGAAGCAGGGCATCAATATTTATTCCTATATAACTGGCCTCTATGCTTTGCCATAAAATAATACCGCTTGCTGCAGCTGTAAAGCTTATATTTTCAGGATTACCAGCTCTAGACCAGCTAATCAGAATCTGATAAGAGTCATCGGGCTGTTTCTGGGCATTCACCAAAAATCCTGTTCCAATCTGACTGCTAAGGTCAGTGATTAAAGTGCGGATTTGCTGAGAATGAGTCAGGTTCACAGTAACAACTCCGCCTATATAACGTATCTCATAATCCTCGCCGTCTTTTCTAAAAATAAGAATTGAGTCATTGGACTCTTCCGGAAACAGGCCTATGCCTGTCATGCGTTTCACTATCTCTGCGACATTCTCTGTTACCCCAGAAAAGATCTTCATTCCATCAAAAAGAAGCTGTGTTTGGTTCTGGGTCAGCGTATGGCTGACTAAAGAACCATCTTCCTCGGTAATAAATGAAACGGGCATCATGCTAACCACCACCAACTCCTCAACATTCATAATAAAGCTAAAATACGACATTACGCAGTTTTCTCCGGGAGAAAGAAGGCTTGTTATAGTATATTCGTATGTTCCATCGTGCCTTAAGGTTCCGCGCGAGACTTCGAAGTCAGGCCCCAGAGATTCAGTAAGCTCCAAAATAAAATCATCAGCCCGATCCGAGAGGCAAATGAATTCGATCTCATTGTTTTCGCGGTACGACTTATAGTCATTATTATTATGCTTGAAAATCAAAACATGGTCCAAGGCGGGTGGGCTTACAACCAAAATTTGCGTCATTATTTCTATGGTATCAATCAGGCCTCCTGCTTCTTCAGAGAATATGCTCATGACATCAAAAAGAAACTGTGTTTGGTTTAAAGTAAACGCCTTGCTTACTGTTAAGCCGCCTTGCGTCTTGGAAAATATTACAGGCAGCATACTGGCTATGGAACAGCCTTCAACATCCATTATAAACCTAAATGATGAAAGCACATATTCCCCCACAGGGAATATAAGGCCTGTTACTGTAAACTCATATGTTCCGTCATGCCTTATTGTGCCGCGGCTTATACTAAAGCCTGCGCCTAATCGCTGGCTTAAGTCAGCAATAAACGCGTCTGCCAAGCCTGAAAGGCATATGCTTATTACGCTATCGCCTTCACGAAATGCCTTGTAGTCATTTCCCTGATAGGTAAATAAAAGCGCGTTCTGCGCTGAAGCGAATCTTACTACAACAGCCATAGTAAGCGCTGAAAGCGCTTGCGCTAAAGAGGCGTCCTGGCCAAGGATATCCTGCATGGCGCTAAGGAAGGCCCATCCATCTGTTATGGTAGTTGAGCCAAAGTTTACGGATATCTGCTGGTTGTTTACGCTTCCATCAGCGTTTAATATAAGGCTCA
>CAZBNF010000043.1:0-9336 GCA_964493115.1 uncultured Planctomycetia bacterium
CATCTTTTGGGTATGTCATTTATTAGTATAGGTAAAATATTAGGTGTAGACCCCAAAACCATAGCCAAAGCAATCAAGAAAAATAGGGACTGTCCCAAGCGAACGAAGTGAGCGACCGAGGACGAAATGTCCGAGGAAGTGCCGAGAGCTCCGCGAACGGCCGCATGGACTGTCCCATTTTTTTTCGTCAAACCCAGAAAGGAGAATAATGATGTACCCATTCAGCATATACAAAATCTTACTTTATCTTTTTAACATTTTTAGCAAACTTTTTTCCTTCAGATTTAAGCCGGCGCTGCAACTTCTTAATATCTTCCTCCGGAGGCAGCGCTTCAGGTCTTATACCGCTTTTTCCAAGCAAATCACGGATATCTCTATTATTTTTTATATGCTCGCTTGTTATAGTCGGTTCACCGCATAAATTATTCTTTTTTGTATTAAAGCTGGTTATTTCCGTGGCAAGATCTTTTGCTTTAATGGTAATAGTTGGCAGGAAATCGGCTAAAGGCCGTTTCTCAGGTACGCCCAGCTTCTTTTTCATATCCAACGTTGTATATCCGCCAAAAAGCGCATAGTCGCCCTTGCTGCGTAACCGCGCAAAGCCTTTTCCGTCAACGCCACGCTCATAGGCAATTCCCGAAAGTTCTGATTCGGTATCTGCAAGCTTTTCGCGTGCACGTACTCTCTCCACCAACGCAATACGTTCTTCCAACAGTTCCTGCCTACGGGTTTGAATAGCAAAGTAACTTTGAGCAAAAGCAATTTGTGCTTTGCGAGGATCGCCATTTTGAGCAATAAGATAACAAGCATAACGGGTAAGCATTATATCCTGTATATCTTTTTCAGCTCTCTTAGGCATGGGTATCGTTTTGTTGACGTCAACAAAATGATCGCTTATATTCTGCCTTGAATTCCTGCAGGCGATTTTAGCCTTATCGATAACTAATAAAAAATTACGCCATTCTGTATAATCTAAAAGTTTCTGTATATCCCGTGCCATCCAATATTCAACACCATTTTGAGTATAAGTCGACTCTTCGAACGTCTTGTTCAGCTGCATGATAATTTCTTTCTTCATATTTTTATTCCTTTCTATTATATAAGAAATATCTCAAGGTTATTTTCTTTCAAATATTTTATTTTACTTTTCCTTGAGGAGACAGTTTTTCAAATCCGCTAATGCTTTTTCCAGTGTCCGTTCCGCAATATGGAACCGCCGCATAATCTCTTTTTGAGACATCGAATCTAAAGTCTTGCCCTCTTTCTCTATGAGCGCTTTTACCAAAAGTAAAAATTTAAACCTTTGCGACCGAGGACGCAATGTCCGAGCGACCGAAGAAGTCCCTTTAGGGAGAAGTGCCGCGAGTTTCACGAGCGGCCGAAATCAATAGCACTTGTCTCTATCGTAAAACTCTCTCCGGATACAGGCAACATAGTTATGTACGCATCACTTGTGCGATTAAACTCTACTTCTATAAGGTTATATCTATCCTGCAACGTCCGCAAAGCCTTTATTACCTGGCGCCTCAATGATTCGTCATCCCATAACACCGGTAACCCCAGCCCCAACCCAGTATCCTCTAAATTCAGGAAAAACTCGGTCTTCCCTACTTCTGGCTATATGCAAGCAGTATCAGGTAAAGATCCATTGCCCTGCGGTCACTTACCTTAAGCATCTTTGGGAAATACCTCTCATCCTCCAGTAAAGCCTTCTTTACTTTTATCTTATCAATGATACTATCAACATAAAGAGGCCTTCTTTCACTTTCGCCGTCCTCTTCCTTCTCCTTCTGCATCTGGTAAATCTTCTCTAACCTTGTGATTTTCTCCTTTGCAAGCATGGGTGAATCAATCAGCGTTGCTGACTCAAAATTATTCTTAAGCGCGATAATACTCCAGTTCATACTACCCTCAACCACATAACGTCTATCCACTATAACAACCTTATCATGCAGCTTACGTCCAGGTGGAATAAAATACAGCTCACACCCAGCCTCTTTCAGTGCCTTAAACTCATCCTCATCTACAAGCTCCTTGTAACTCACATCTGGAAACTTTGTATTTAGATAAATTCTTACCTGCACACCCCGCTTTTCTGCTTCAACCAAATCATTCAACAATAACTTAACTGGATTATTCAACTCTAACTGCGTACTAATATGATACATTCCAATAACAACCGACTTCTGCGCATTATCAATCAGACCAATAACTGCCTGTTCATATTCCCGATCAGATATATCACTCACTTTGGCCGGATAAAATTCCCCAGCAAAACAAAAACCCCCACCAATTATGGTAAGGGTTAATATAAAAATTATTAGTACAGCTTTAGATTTCAATACGTGTCTCCGTTGGTTTTAATAGGTGTCCCTATTTATATCTGACTTACTCCAATCTTCCAAACACCTTTTTCAAAAAAAGCTTCTATGGTTTGACGATTTGCTTTATTTATCAAATTAGAGTGCGATACCTTATTCTTTTTCGCGTATTCAGCAAGCGTCATGATGTGCGCGCCTTCCAGATACGCAAGTCTCTTGTGATAACTATTCGTAAGCGCTTTGCCGACTATTTCCTCCATGATTTTGGCAGTGCCTTTTTCGTTAAATTCCTTAAACGCTTCGTAATACATCTTTCTATTGATGAATTTAATATTCACCGGCACAAAACCTTCTCGTATAAGCAGATAATTATTTATTACTCTTCCGATACGGCCATTACCGTCAACAAACGGGTGGGTGTGTTCAAAAGTGAGATGCAGCAGCGCAATACGTTTTATAATATTTTCGTGACTGTTCGCGTTATAACCTGCAAGCATTTTATCCAATCTTTCTATTACTTCTTTTGAGTCCGGCGCTATGTGGTTCGCAACCCTGACCCATTCACCATCCTTACGAAATCTGCCGGCTACATCATCCCGGATATTCGCTATAAGCATTTTGTGAAGCGACAGAATAACCTCAAGAGTAAGCTCTTGTTCTTTGGCTTTTGTATTGATATAAGAAACTACCCGTGCGAGGTTTTTTGCTTCAAAAATTTCTCTTTCAGTGATGTATCTGTCTAAATTTATCTGCAAAAGGATTTTCTCTGTTTCTTCAAGAGTGAGAGTGCTGTTCTCGATGGCGTTGGAGTTATACACTTGCTCGGCAACCTCCGCTTCACTCAATAATTTCAGAAGCGACTGCTTACCGACAGACGCAATATAATACCGCTCTCTTAATTGATTGATTGAATTGAAAACATGTAATATTTTTGCCATAATAACAGTATAACCTATTTCACTCTTTTGTCAACATAATCGTGAAAAATTGCTCAAAAACAGCAAATTTCACAGTTTTGAACTACAATTTCCCCTCAAATGCCTTTTGTAATATGGATCTTTTTAATTCTTCTAAATCAACTATTTTTTTCCTTTTTGTAAGCATGCTAAGCACTGACTCATCAATATAGTTATCAATAATAGTTATAGATTTTTTAGCTTTCTTGATAAGACCTGAAACAAACACATAGGCATCAAATATCTGGCCATCATAAAAAATACCTTGTTTAAAATCAAGGCTTTTGTTTTCTAATGCGTTAAATATTTTACCAATTGAATTCTGGTGAATTCTGGTCGAGTAGGTGAATTCTGGGACACCTGCCTGCCGGCAGGCAGGCAATACTTAATTACTTTAGAATAAAACCGTTTTCTTCCTATCCTGCTTTTCTTTAAGGTCACAAATTGTGACCTTAAAGAATCATGTAAAATTTGCATAGTAAATTTTGGTGGACCCGGTTGCAACCAATTCGAACTGCTGGGGAAATCCACGCTCATATCAAAATATTATCAATGAGCCACCCCTACTTATACCAAAAACTCTCCCAAAAAGCAACTGAATTACATCTTTTGGGTATGTCGTTCAATAGTATAGGTAAAATATTAAGTGTAGACCCAAAAACCATAGCCAAAGCAATCAAGAAAAATAGGGACAGTCCCAAGCGAACGAAGTAAGCGTGTGGACTGTCCCATTTTTTTCGTGGATAAAAGAAAGGAGCCAACACCATGTGGCCATTTAGCATCTACAGGGTTTTCGAGTCAAGAGAACAATACATCTGGGCTCAAGTCCGCATACTACTTAAAAATCAACTTGCGCCCTCATGCCCCCGACAAAGATACCGTTTGTATCATCCGCAACATCTTTGCCGAACGGATTCCAGATATACTGAAAATCAGGGCTTATCGACAGATGATCGTTCACGTGTATGTTATAATATGCTTCCAGATGCCCTTCGCTTTTTGCCCTTCTGACTGGGTCAAGGTCTGCCCCTGCTTTTTTATAATCACGCGAGGGGATTGCTTGCCCTACAGCAAAAGCAAAAACATCCTTCTTTCTGCCCCAAGGCCTGCCTTCAACTTGTAAACCTGCACTCCATGATTGCTCAAGCGAATAGTTAAGATCTCCTGTTGCCAAAATATCAGGATTGTATACTTTCGGGTCCTGCCAGCCGTAACGGGTAAAAAGAGTAACAATATCCGTAACTTTCTGGTCAAAGCTTAAGCCAAAGCCGTAGCTATCTTCCTTTGTTTTCTCGATATCAAGCCACTTGGTATGATAGACATTGTTGCTCCAGCCATAGAAACGATAATTGCCTGGGAGATTAAATAGGTTGGCCTTAAAAGCAACTTGGCCAATATTAAAGAGGCTATCGAACATCTTCTCCCAATCACTGTTTGCGTCAAATAAGCTATAACCGATTTCCAGCCATTCAACTGGCATATACGCAAGACGAATCCCTGGAGCGTTATCTGGAAATTCAATCACAGGGCTATTGCGAAAAATCCTGCCTAAGAATTGCGTTGTTTCATCATTGGCAACTTCGTTGTTGTCGAAATAAGCTGTTGGGTCGAGTTTGCCGAATGTCAGAGCTGCTTTATCTTTGAAAAAACCTTGTTCATACCATAATTCTGTCAGCCTGATATTTTCATGATTGTCTGCATCGCGGTTGACGTTGGAATATACTGTCAGATTATCTTCAAGGCCATCACCTTGACCACCTTCAAGATGCAAAAATGCTTTGCCATCTACGTCCTTAAACTCCTTGCCTATGGTAATATCAGCCGAGTATGATGCATCTGTCCGTGAAACTTTCTTCTGAGCATCGGCTGTGGCGTCGTTTACGTTGTTTGTTCCTTGAACGATCATGGTAGCGCCTGCGCTAATATCAAGGCCTCCTGCTAATTGTATAGGAGAACCTATTTCACGATGAAGCTTTTCATCGAGCTGTGATAGTTTTGATTCGTATTCAGTAATCTTGACCTCTTGAGTAGCTGATTCAACACGCTGCTTACTAATATAAGAATCTTGGTCAGCAACTTTTTTCTCCAGGGCTTCTATGCGAGTCTGCATCTTACGAAGCGTTTCTTGAATATCGATGTCATCCGCATAGCACAATCCAGAAAAAATAAAAGTAAACAAAGAAACAAAACACAATAGCTTTCTAAACCGCATGCCTTCCTCCTTCAATAAGTAATATTTTAAGTGGCTAAACTATTTGGGCAGGTAATGATAAAACTGCGGTGGGGCGCGGGAAATACTGGCAGAAATGATTTTCTCAAATAAGGGTGTGTGTGGCAGCATGAAGAGACGAAGAATGACGCGGAATAAAATACTGCTGATTATCGAAAAGAATAGCGTGATTACAACATGATTAAGCCAAAAACAGATGGGGCATTCATGCCCATCATCATTGTCATGATGCAAACTATGCGAAAGCGGATGGAATATCGCGATTCCAAGAAAAATAGCAAAAACAGCCAACAATAAAACAGGTGCTTTCTTTCTCATTTTGCACTCCAAACCCAACCTTTTTCAAGAAAATCGCTTCGCGATAACTCTTAGACGATTTTCAGTGGTTGGAATTGTTTTTTGAAATTCCATACCATAAAAAGTTCTTACCTGTTTTCTCCAAAAATTCGCCAAGCCGATTCTGAGCTGATTCTAGGAACATAATACTTAATTACTTTAAATAGAACCGTCCCATTTTCCTCTTGCTTTTATTTATCAAACCTTATAATTTTAAATAGTAGCCCCTATCTATCCTTCAAATCCGCTAATGCCTTTTCCAGTGTCCGTTCCGCAATATGGAACCGCCGCATAATCTCTTTCTGCGACATTGAATCTAAATCTTTGTCTTCTTTCCCTAAAAGCACCTTTACCATGAGTAGAAATTTAAGCCGTTGTGATATCTCTTTGTCATGCGGATAAACAATGCTTGTCTCTATTATAAAACTTTCTCCTGATACAGGCAACATAGTTATATATGCATCGCTTGCATAATTGAATTCTACTTCTATAAGGTTATATCTATCCTGCAATGTCCGTAAAGCCCTTATTACCTGGCGCCTTAATGATTCGTTATCCCATGACACCGGCAACCCCAGCCCCAATCCAGCATCCTCTAAATTTAGGAAAAACTTGATTTTCTCTAATTTCTGGCTATATGCAAGCAGTATCAGGCAAAGATCCATTGCCCTGCGGTCACTCGCCTTAAGCATTCCTGGGAAATACCTTTCATCTTCCAATAATGCCTTTTTTACATCTATATTTTCAATAATACTGCTAAGATAAAGGGGGCTTCTTTCACCTTCTTTGTCCTCCTCCTTCTCCTTCTGCAGCCGGTAAATCCTCTCTAACCTTGCGATTTTCTCCTTCGCAAACCCGGGCGAATCAATCAGCGTTGCCGACTCAAAATTATTCTTAAGCGCGATAATACTCCAATTCATACTGCCCTCAATCACATAACGCCTGTCCACAATAACAACCTTATCATGTAGCTTGCGCCCTGGTGGAATAAAATACAGCTCACATCCTACCTCTTTCAGCACCTTAAACTCATCCTCACCTACAAGCTCTTCATAACTCACATCCGGAAACTTTGTATTTAAATAAATCTTTACCTGCACACCCCGCTCTTCAGCCTCAACCAAATCATTCAGCAATAGTTTAACTGGGTTATTCGCCTCTAACTGCGTACTGATATGATACATTCCGATAACAACTGACTCCTTCGCATTATCAATCAAGCTAATAACCGCCTGCTCATATTCCCGATCAGATATATCACTTACCTTAGCCGGATAAGATTCCTCAGCAAAACAAAAACCCCCACCAATTATGGTAAGGGTTAATATAAAAACAACTATTACAATTTTAGATTTCAACCTATATCTCCGTTTTCATGTTCCTTGGTAATTCTAGGGATACAAGACTTAATTACATTTTGTCCGGTAAGTGAATTGCTAGGAGTCCCTTTTTTCTATTGCATCTTTTTGCGAATCCGGTATTACATTGTTATATATATCGGAAATGTGCTTGGGTTGAGTTATCATTATTTCTGTAATAATATTTATAAGACCAAAAAGGTTATTTGCTACTTCTGGCTTGTCATTCAAATCAATTTGGCCTGGGTGCACAGCATTATTGCCCACAACTCTTACAACATCTAGCGCTTGTTGTACTTTTATGGGTAATCCTTTTTTAACAAGCAAAGCAATGTCCTCATTGATATTTTTACCCTTTCCTCCTAAATGTTTACATAATTTTTGAATAGCCAATCTTAATAATGCTGTTGCCCCTCGAGGAGAATCATTCGCAATATTTCTAGCTTCTTCATAATCTTTTTTGGTGTCATCTGGTAAGTCAGAGCTTGGCAATGGTGCGGTTTTAACATTAGGATATACTAGTTTACCATACATCCAAATAGAAAATCTTTCACATTGCGAACAACGACAAATCCAAAAATTATCATCTACGCCATAATTTGTATCAGCTGCGTTTCTTCGTGGTGCTCCCCAATCTTGTTTCGCAAAAGCATTACAAAAAGAGCAATTAAAAGCTGCACGTTTATGTTCTGGTGGTGTATAAGGTATATTACTCATAGCTTCCTCCACTTAATTTTATTTATTTTCTGTTAATATTTAAACTCATCGGTTTTTGGAACAACTTTAGCCGTATGAAAATCCGCTAGAGCTAATATTATAGTTATTTTAACTGATCTATTACTATTTTTTCTAACTCGTTTAAAGCGCTTTCTTTAGCTGGATCATCTTTTTTCAGAGATGCCCATTTTCTGAATGCAACGTTAACTTTGTCGTCAGCAGGAATATCTAATAATTTGGCTATATCCTTTACTTTTGCATATAAATAAGGGTTTGCTATTTCTCGAACCTTAAAACTATCAATAGTATAGCCGATCCCATAATCAACCGTACTAAAATTCACAAGTAATTGTGCTATTTCTTTTGTTGCTCTCATTACTTCTTCAGTTTTTATTCTTTCTTTTCTAGCTTCTACCATTTGCCACCAAGATATTGTTGCTGCAATTATGGAAACAACAAAAGATGCTAATAGAATATAAAATCGTATTTTATCCTGGCGCCGATCTGCTACATAGTCAGCTCGAGTTCGCCAAGGGTTATCGCCAGAGGGCATAGGAACTAATTCAACTTTCAATGCGCCATTTTTTGTTTTTGGTAAATGTTCTTTTTTCATATTTTTAGTTTCATTATTCATTATTTTTTTCCTATATAATTATATAATTCTGAAATTCTGAATTTTGAAGAATTCTGGAGACACAATACTTAATTACTTTAAAATAGAATCATCCCCTTTTCACCCATACAATACCTAATTGCTTTCAAATAGAATCATCCTCAGAACTAATTACGTTAACTGTGATCTAAAATCAGATATCACACTCTTTGTATAAGCTTCCATGTCATCAAAATTTTCTTTTTCCCGTGTTACTTCTACGAATTCATTTATTGAATAGGGTTTTAAATTTACCCTAAAACCTTTTTTCTGATTTTTTACTATGGAAATATCATAAAATTCTTTCGTATCTTCATGAACCGTAGGAGCTACAAAAGATAGATATTTTATAAAATGACTCTTAAATTCATCGTTTGAATATAAATGTCTAATTACTGAAGTTGTTTCATGATTTAATTGTTGAGTTTTGTTGCGAATTAGAGTTACCTCAATCAACCAATAAATTTTTGATGAATAAATTTCAATATCTCCAATATTGCCTGGAGCGTGGGAATAAGGCTTCCCTATATGATCTGTTTTATAATTTGGGCGTATAGCAAACTCTCTCCCATATTTAAGAGCAACTAGAATTGAGATATAGAACTCCAACTTTAAGGGTTCTGGAATTTCCTTAAATTCTTCGATAATAACTGTTCTTGATCCTATTTTTTCTATACTTTTAAGTATTATATTTTCGTCAATTTTATAATTTGCAATAATGCTAAAAATTTTGTTTACATATACTTTACCATCAATTTTATCGGCT
>CAZBNF010000044.1:0-9291 GCA_964493115.1 uncultured Planctomycetia bacterium
TTAAGGGGTTTTTGTAGCTATTGAATACATCATACTTGTGGCCATGCTCAGCTACTATGCTGTTTTCGGTATCGCGGTATTCAAGCTCTATGCCAAGTCCTGAACCTATGAACCTGATAAAAGGTATATAGTCATGGTTTCCTATTACATAGGTTAGTTTTATCTTGTCTTTTAAGGATAGGAGTTTTTTTACGAGTTTATCGTGGACAAATAAGACCCTGCTAAGATCTGCCTGCCATAGCTCAAGAAGATCACCAACTATTATAAGTTCGCTGGCTTGATTTTCAGCAAACTTGAGGAATTCAAGAAACTCCTTGTCATGATGAAAATCATCTGTCCTTGAGCCGTCTCCTAAATGTAGGTCGCTTATAAATATCTTCATTTTAAATTATTATACGTCCTTAATTCCTATTATTCTACTAAAAAGATATAACAATTACAGACGTTTTGATTTTTGTTCAGAACACTATACCTTTTTTTAAGATGCACAGTGTACCCACCTAAGAGACACTGTCGTGCTCAAATTGGTGACAGTGTGGTGCTTAACTTTCAAAACGTCTGGTATCTTTTGGTATCTTTCCCGCTACCTAAAAGATTCGTGGAATTGGTAAACACAGCTATCAAATATTATATCACTGAATATAATGGGTTTTTTTAAAATCAGACCCTTTAAACTAGTGCACCGGCTTAAAGCAACATATGTCTGCCCATGCGCAAATGCACCGTATCCCATATCTATGATAACATTTTTGAAAGTCTGCCCCTGACTTTTGTGAATTGTTATAGCCCAGGCAAGTTTAACTGGATATTGCTGAAAACTTCCTACAACCTTTTCCTCAATCTTTTGCTCAGCCTCATTATATATATACTGAATTTTTTCCCATGATACTTTAGGAACATCATAAATATCATCGCCAATTCTTATGCTCATAGAGGAATCACTAAGCTCTGCAATTTCCGCTATTGTTCCATTCGTCCATCTCTTACTACTGTCATTCTTTACCAGCATAATCTGAGCATTTTTTTTAAGCCGAATACTCCCTTCTACAGGGTAAGATCTTGCATCAAATTTGCCATTGATATCCGCATGGTATTCGAACTCTTTATCGCGAATTCTTAAAAGGCGTGTTTCGTTAAGAGCGTTGGCATCAGCATTTGTTGTTGTAAGTGTAATCGTATCATTTTCCTGAGCAATCTCAGTACGAACTTGTCTATTTAAATACTCAAGATCATCCTCAGAAGCCTCCCGCGTTCTTATCTTGTTGAGTAGATTAATAAAACTTTCCTCCTTTTGTCTATAAATTTTATGTAACTCTACACACTTTATTGCAATTTTACTCACAACATTTGCGCTGAAAAAATAAGGGCTTGCGTACAAATGATTAATAAAATGCCGAATATCCTTTTCTACTACAGGCGGAAGCTGAAAAAGATCGCCAAATAAAATAATTTGAACTCCCCCAAAGGGTTTTTTGTGTTCCTTTCTATTAATGCGTAGCGCATAATCTATGCCATCTAAAAGATCCGCGCGGATCATTGAGCATTCATCTATGACTATTGTATCTAGTTTTTCAAACAGCTTCTTATTGCGCAATTTTTTAATATGGTCTTGCTGGATAAATCTGGGCGGGAATTTAAAAAACGAATGTATGGTTTGACCTCGTGCTTTGATTGCCGCTACTCCAGTTGGAGCTAAAACAACAATGTTCTTTTTTGTATTTTTGCGAAAATATTCAAGCAGAGTAGATTTGCCTGTTCCAGCTTTGCCTGTTATGAAAATAGAGTTTTTTGTGTGCTCTATAGCATCAAAGGCTTGCTGGAACTCTTCATTGAAATCAAAGTCAGCCGGTATCTCTGTACTTGTTTCAAGGTTTATTTTATTCATATCTCAAAGGGCCTAATAGTTGAATTTTTGTGACGTGTCCCATTTTTTATACTATTTCTCTTTCTTAAGCCCTTCCCCTGCGGGCATATTAAATACAGCATGTAAAGCATCCATGCAATCTTTGCAACTGTCCATATGGCGGCGTAACTCTTCTTTTTGCTTGCCCTTTATTTTTCCTTCTATGTAATCTACGAAGGTTTTAGGGTCTGGGCAAGAAGTCTTAGTGGCTACCTTAGCTTTGCCAAGATTCTTAATCTTAGGTTCTCCTTGAGATTTCTGTGCCATCTTGTAGAAGACATATATGAAATAAATTATCAATATAAAGAGTACCAAACGTATCATTTTTTCTGCTATCCTTTCTTCAGATTAAGGGGACACGATACTTAATTACAAAACCCCCTCTACCCCCGAACCAAATTTATAAGCACTCCTTGTCATAGCAAAATTTGTTACGGGGCAAGCGCCTCTATATAGGCGCAATAATCACAACCTTCACTCTTCTTTGATGCTTAATTGGGCATTCCTCCTTAAGCTGCTGCTTTATTTCTCCTTGACCATAATAAATAAAGCAAACACAACCAAAAGATAGGCAATCGCTCTAATAGCAATCAAAGCATTCATTAAAGCCTCCCCCAGACCAATGATAGTTACAATATGGGACAAACCAAAAATTCCAAAAGAGATTCCAATAAGAAGAGCGGGTATTCCTTGATTTTTCTTATAGACTAAGCAACCTAAAATAACTATTATTATGCATAGAACTATGTTCACTATATTTAAAACCATTTTCCACCTCCTCTCTATCCCCCATAAACAGCCTCATATCAGATTTTAAGATCAAAAAGAGCACACTAGTGAGGAGACTAAGCGTAAATCATTCTTCTTGGTGCTTGTGGGGGGTTCTGCATTATAATCATCAATAAGGCTTAAACGCAAGCTAAGCGCATGGTTCATAGCTATATCTAGTGATGTCTCTGAGTATAACCTGTATTTACTGAATCCTTCAAAAGGAAAATAACAAAATAGGTTCTGTTTTATACTAGTATTGGTAAATAATTTCTTTTCCATAAAGAGCCTAGGAATAAATACCCACTCATTTTCATCCTTTATATTAGTTCTATATGCTGTGCGTTGAAAACCAGCTGCTGCTTCGCCTAGCAACTTCAGGCCGGAGATATCATAAAACCAATAACCTATACCAGCAGCTGGTACTAATCTATAATCTATATCTGCAAATCTGTCATGGTCTGCTTCTAATCTATAAAAGTTATACCATTTTTTCATACTTCCAAAACTACGCGCATATCTTGCCATGTTGTACCATTTTTGTGCATTCATTTTTCTATTTACTGATGAATAATATATATCACCCTTTATCGTCCATTCATCTACATGATTATTATTTCTGTTGATCAGAAAGCTACCAGAAAGCTGACTTTCACGTGTATTGCCCGTAGCATAATCATAGCCTAAAGAAACCTCTCGTTGCCATTCAACGCTTTCCCTACCATCAACTTGTTGCGTCGCATCTTCTGCTTTAAGTATGCGGCTTATAGAGTGCCTGTCTACTGTTATTAAACCCATAGCTTCTGTCTCAATAGACACGCTATCCTGTTGTTCCTGTTTTATCTTGCCTGTTATCTTATCGCCATTATGCAAATATATTTCATCTGCATAAACTGTTAAAAAAAGTCCAAATATAAATAAAATAATTATCGAAAAATGTGCAAATAAAATTTTCATTTTTTATCTTTCATTGATCATATAATCTGCTTTTTGAATTAATCCAAAGGTAGCTTCAAAATCGACCTTACTGTACTTGATTATATTACATCTTACTACTTTAATATTTATCTGGCCAGGCCTAATTATTATACTCTTAGGTCTCTCCTATCAAATCTCTATCCCCCTGCTGTTTTGCTCTCCAAAACAATACGCAGGGATTTCACCCCTACCTCTAAAAGGAAAGGGGCAAGAGAGTATCTATGAGAGGAGGGCTAATCTTCTACTGCGATCGTTATGGCAAAGTCCTTATTCTCTGCTGCTTCTGTGCCATATCTTGTGTCATAATTAAGCTGTATCTGATAGTCACCTGTATAAGGCAGCTTAGTTTTAAAGCCTTTATACTCTACGTCTGCTGGTGGGTTTACGCTATCAATAATTCTACCTGTATTATCAAGCATACGAAGCACAGGTGCTTGCTGGGTGATTATCTCTATTTCAATGCCCATACCCTGAGGACCATAGAATACATATGATAGATAATACTTGTCGCGGCTTATAGAGCCCTAACATCCGCAGGTCCATAGATGACCCTGCCTTTAGGATCATCTGATGCTGTAAGGCCGCCTTTAAAGATATTATCTACAGCGCTACCTGCAGATTTATCATCAGATATTACATTATAAGTGCCGCCCGTTGCTTCAACAGCTTCCTTAACAGTAGCAAATATCGGCATTATAACAGCATCACCTTTGGCCGCAGAGTTCACATTTCTTAGGCTTTCCATATTGGTTCTTAATGCTTTTTTGGAGGTTTTTTCAGCAGGGGTTAACTTGGCGAGGTAATTATTATAGTCTTTATTCGTGAAATCTGATGACCCGCAATATACAGTACCATTTTGAGCTTCAATGTATATTGTCTCTATTGTACGAAGCTTCTCATCAGCATACACAAGTACCTTAACTCTAAACCTTCCAGGCTCTGAAATAATAGCACTTACAGTGAATTCTTTAGCATATGAAACCTTGCTGATCTTAGGGTCTAGTTTATCAGTCAGCTGATAAGGTATATTGTTTTCAGTGAAGATTATGCTATCAGTCTCTGCGTCAGTACCCCGCTCTAAAGGTAAAAATTCTATGATTCCTTCATCGACAGGTGATTCAGACGCAATGCCTAATTTAAATGTAAATGGCTCATTTATCTTATAATTCTTATTATCAAACTCAAATCCCACATGCCATGATATTGTTGGCTGAGTTGCTTGACAGGTGTTTGTTATGAGGATTATGATTGTTATTAGTATGATTAGCGGTTTCATTATTATTTTAATGGCCTAAAGTCAAGGTGAATTACCAAACAGGGTGTTATTAAGGGTGTTTTAGGGGTTATTTGAAAGGATTTCAAATAATGATCCTACAGCACACCTTCTTTCTTGCTTATCTGTTTTTCTGTATTCCTTAAGGCAGATTTTGCTTCTTCATCTGAAGGGTCTATGTTTACAGATTGCATATATTTCTGCTTTGCAGCATCTAACATTCCTTTCTCTTCGTAGATATGGCCCATAAGATAGTATATCTTCGCTAGCAGTTTACCGCTAGGGTTCATGCTAAGCGCGGTATTAAGGTTCTGCAGCGCTTCATCTGCCTTACCCATATACACTTTACATAAAGCAAGGCTATATCTGGAGGTTACGTCATAGCTATGGCGCTTTAAGCACCTTTCATAATACATTGAGGCAGCATGGTAATCTCCCGCAGAAAGGTATAAGCCTGCCAATTTAGTTGCATATTCTTTTGTTCGCCACTCTCTTAGCTTTGGATCAGCCTCAACAGCTTTTTCGTACATAACTATCGACTTATCCATCTGGCCGTGTTTGTTATAATAATCTCCGAGCCCTCCATATGCTTCAGATGATTTAGCTCCTAGTGAAAGAGCTAGTTCATACATGGCAACCTTTTTCTCTTCACTACAATACCTTGCTTTATCTATAAAATATTTAAAGTTTCTCGAATTTAGATAGATTACCTCATCTGCTGTCAGTTTTTTACTATCCAGCAGCTTATCGCTTATCTGCGCCTCTTTCTGATAGGCGATCTCTTCTTTTCTGATTTCTGATGGAAAGGCAAGCGCAAAAAGCACTACAATCATGGGGGTAGCTACTAAAATAGATGCGGCAGTTTTAAATTGTTGCCTTGCATCACCCTCTCCCCCATCCTTAAGCAGGCTAGACATTTTAGTATAGGAATAAGACGCGATCAACAAGACTATGCCTAGAGATATGCATACAAGTATTCTATGTAATGTAAGAAGCCCGGACATATCAACAAATATTATTCTTGCGATAGCGCATCCTACTACTACCATGGCAGCGTATCTTATATGCTTATCTCGCATTAAGAAACCAACGGAGAACAAGACTAGCGTTGTTATAACCCATGTAACTGTAACTAAATTTTTCTGAACTTCAAAGAATAATATAGCAAGCAAGAAACCTGTACCTATGTAACTATAGCTATTTGATATTAATAATAATTCATTTTCCTTTATATTATCCTTCAGCTTTTGATAAATAACTTTGGCTAGATAAAAACATATGCAACCTATAAAGACAATCAACAGGCGGTCTGATATGGCTCTTCCCATAAAAGCGAACATAGTTTTTGTTGCATTGGGCGCATAAAAAGATAAAGCCAGATAAGAAAACATCCTATATATCATTAAACCTGAAAGTGTCCAGGCAGCTATACGAAATGAGATCTTCTTTAAGCGCGTACCGATATAAATCAAAATAGGTATTTCCAAAAGCCATATTATGTTGACAATATCATATTTCAGCTTGGCGGGTAGTGAAGCGCTTGCGAAAGCTATTGAGGTTATAATAAAAATGGTTGATATCTCGCTTTTTTTGGCTATGTATTTTGCATAGCATGCGATAGCAGCTAGTGTAAAAGAGGCCGCGATTCCAAAGCCGAATCTCCAATCAGTGTTATATAGATGGGTTACAAAGGCGCCAACCACGCCGAAGATCACAGAGTTGACTAATATAAAGGCATTTACAGATTTTTTGTCATCATCATTTGATATTTTAATGAGAAAGGGGATAAGATTATAAATAAACCAATAGACCGATAAAAATCCTATAGCTATCCAAAACCACTCAGAGTCTATTTTTTGTGGGGTCTTTGACAGGTACAGATAAGGCTTTATTAGTATAAAATATGTAATATATGTACCCAATAGTGAGAAAAATCCCAGCTTTTGCCAGTTTTCTTTGTATATAAAGAAAACTGAACCAAATGCAAGTAAAGTAATGTAAATTAAGCTAAAAGATGTAATGCCGCTTATGCCTGCGGTTAGATAACCTAAGAAAAGGGTTAAAGTCATGATGGCCTGGGATCTATATTTAAATAGATGCCTAACCATTAGAGCCACTACTGCTGCCATAAGAAATAAATCCAATAATTGGCTCTGGATAATTCTTGTCGCAGGAATATGATACATTGCAAAGGTTGTAAAATATATAAGTGACCACCCGCCACCTATCAAGGCTCTACCGTATACCCTAAACTTCTCCTTTTTTTCTGTTTTTGAGCCAAGGAATAACATAGCTACACTAGCAATATAGCCAATCGTTATTTTATGTATGGGCTGAAGGTATTTAAATGTATATGCGATTAAAAAGGCTATACCACCTACTAAGCTTATTATGCCAATTTTATTAAGTACATACTTTCCGATTTGGGTTTCTGTATCTTCTTTTTTTACTGGTTTCGGAACAGGCTGTGTTGGTTTAGATGGTTTAGATGTACCTTGAACTCCTAGATCAATGGATTTTTTTTGCGGTAAGCCAGTTGCCCGTATCTGTTCCACTTCTTTTAGTATTTGTTTGGCTTGTGCCTCCAAGCAAATCAGCCTGGCCTCAGCCTCCGAATCAACATGCTCAAGTTTGTTGTTACAACTTTTGCATAAACCCCATTGATCATCCCACGTCTTATGGCAATTAGGACATATTTTCATTTTTTTCTCCTGTTTACCTTATTTAATGTACCAATATGGTTTGGTTAAGCTAATTCGTTATCAATCCTATGCACATATCATATATAAGCATAATAATATCTTAACGTTTAAATGAACGATTTACAAGAAGTAAATTTGTTATAAGTCTTTTCCTTTACCTTATCCCCCCAACAAAAATTCAGCCTTTTACTATAGGTTTTAATTTAAAAAAGACTATAATATGAATGTAGTACTTTAATTGTAGTACTTGTTTAGAGCTCGCTTCACTACGCTCGCAATGACGGTAGTCTGGATTCCCGCTCCCCGTTTTCGCGGGGACAAGTTTCGCGGGAATGACAGTGATTTCAAGATGACAAGAGCGCCTTCCAAAAACTCTTTTTGCGTGTTAAGACTATGCGCTGGGTGGTCTTTTTAGCTATGGTGTCATTAAACTCTCTTAGCTCCTGATATCTCTCTTTAGGTAGCTCTATTCTTCTAGTCTGCTCTATCTCTTCTACCATAATAGAGCCTTTCTTTTTTCTAAAGGTCCTCTTAAATGAGAATATGCCATTGTCAAGACTTAGGTCTTCTGGTATATATGTCACTTTAAAGCCTTTTGGTATATTATACGTTATAGTTGCTCTTTCAAGTGAGTTTACTGCATTAAATATAGGATATTGCCTGGTCTCTTTGGTAAACTCATCATCTCTTCCATAGCTAGAGAGGTCGATTATTATCATATCATCTATTATAGGATATTCGTCTTTATTAAAGACCTTTGAATAGCTATTTAATGGTCCATATGCCTTATCTAAGCCATCGATCCTCATATCAATGACATTCCCGCCATCAGCTATAGTAGTCTCTAGGTACTTGTACATATGCTCTTTCTCTTCATCTGTCATTGACTTATATTTATCACGCATGCTTATTGAGAAATCAAGGTCCCATTGCGAGTGGCTCTGATAGGTTGAAGAGCCGTCTGGTTCTATATCTATTATCAGTGTCCTATCTTTATAGCAGCGCTCTTTAGGAAATTCCCCAAACCTCTTGAACTCTCCCTTATCTTTACCAATGACAAAGGCATATGCCCTTTGAAATGATACAGGAAATTCATTTATATCATAGCCTTCCAATAGAGGGTCTATGAAGAAATCCCCATCTTTAGGGTCTTTTACTAAAAGGATGACATGGTCAAATAGCGTTGGGAAGGCTAAATCTTTACTAGGGTCTGTTATAGAGCCTTCTGTATTAAAAAGAACAATAGATGAGTCTATTTCAGCAGCCTTTAATAGCCCCATACAGAGAAGCGAGAGATCCTTACAATCCCCATATTTATTATAAAAGGCCTCTGTTGTCTTGTGGGGCTCAAGGCCATTATCCCCAAAACTCATGGATACATAACGAAAGTCCTTTTGGATATACTCTAATATGGCTTTTGTTCTCTCTCTTGTAGTGGAGAGGCCTTTTGTTAAGGCATCTGCAACTGAGGCTATCTCAGGAGATATTATAAGGTTTTTCTCTACTAATTTATAATACCAGCTTGATACATCATCCCAGCTCTTGATAGATGAGAACTCTATAGTATCTCTTATAAGCTCATCAGAGGCATATGGAAGCATACCCTCCCTTAAAGGCTCTTCATACATATCCTCAAAATGCCAGGAGTAGGTGATATTCTCATTATC
>CAZBNF010000045.1:0-9279 GCA_964493115.1 uncultured Planctomycetia bacterium
ACGGCTAGAAAAAGGTATATAATATTAAACAGCGCAAGAGGTAAAATCAGGTTTTCTAAACCAGGAGTAAGAAAAAGGAGGCGATTGCAATGATGTACATGTCAAAATTTATGGGGATATATGCGGTTATCCCTGCAGCTGTATTGTTGGCCATAAGTTTTTTTGTTATGGTAGTTTTGCGTAAAGTAGATTTAAGAGGGCTTAAAATTTTTGGTTATTTTGTCAGCGCTCTCCTTATACTTGCTTCTGTTTTGGTCTTTTCAATAGGGGTTTATATGATGACAGTAACCCGGTATTCTATGGCAACAACGCCCTCGACAGTTAGGACAACGCGTCATGCCATTAGGCAGGGAATGACAATGCTGCCTACATCACCATCTAAAACAGTGCATGGCAAGTTATACAAGAATACGTTGCGTATAGAAGGCCCTGTTCAGCAACAGGATACAAAAGCTCATCTACAGGCTACGGATCAAGATTCCCAGCCTGCAAGAAAAAAATAATTCTGATTTCTTTTGCATATGCACCTCATGCACCTTCATCTCATTAAACTAAGTAGTAAATATGAAAAAATATTCCAATATTTCATCACAACACCTAAGATTCTACGGCGCATATAAGGATAAGGTCTATACAGGCCCTCAAGACCTGTACTTAGATATCACGACCATATGCAACCTAAGATGCCTCTACTGTTGGGACCACTCTCCTTTCCTTGCCAATGAAATACCCCCTTACGAACTATCTTTCGACGCAATAAAGTCTATAATCGATGATGCAAAAGAGCTTGGCGTGGAAAAGGTGCATATCTCCGGTGATGGCGAGCCTACTCTGCATAAGGATTTTAACGGTATTATTGACTATATATACAGCAAAAGAATGGCTATGGACTTAACGAGCAATGGGCTTATTAGCAAAAAAGTTTTCAGCTCTCTTTTAAAAATGTCTGCAATAGAAATATCTATATCTCCTGCAGGATCTCAAATGTCAAAAAATAACCTGCTTGCTGAGGTAGCAAAAAATATCAGAAAGCTTCAAAAGATTAAGAGCAATAACCCCGCAATAGTATTAGTTTACATATTGACTAATAAGAATTTGACAGAAATCCCCAAAATAATTGAGTTTGCGGAAAAACTGAATATATTTTATACGGAGTTTGTATTTATGGACGCTGTCAAAGAGACAAAAAAACTGCAGCTAAAAGATAGTGGCCTTAAGGAGTTTGCCGGGATTGTAAAAAAAACCTTGTTAAATAAAATAATGAACAAAAGATTAAAAACAAATACTAATTTGCTTGATCTGTATGTAACTGCCTTGAATTATAAAAGCTCTATCTTCAACATACATGGCTGCTATTCTGGCTGGTTTAATATCTTTGTGGACTCAAATGGCAATGTCGGGCCTTGCTGCTTTAAAGAAGACCTGGTGGCAGGTAATGTCTATAAAGACTCGTTAAAAAATATATGGAACTCCCGGCATTTCCAAGGCCTTCGGTTGCGCTGTAAACATAGCTTCGATATTCAAAAGAAAGCTTGGAAAAAATGTATATATTGCGACGAGGCAGGGTTAAACCACAGTGTTGAGAACATCTTTAAAAAGATAAAAAACTCAAATGTTTAAATATATCACTTTAGAGCTGACTAATAGATGCGACCTGCGATGCAGTATGTGCAGCATATGGAAAGAAAAAACAAAAAATTTTCTTTCGGTTGAAGATATTAAGAGAATACTTGCCCTATCAAAAAACCCTGTCTCAATAGCCCTTACGGGCGGTGAACCTTTTCTGCATCCTGGATTCCAAGATATATACAAAATGCTCTTCTTAGACTACCTCAAGAAAAAAGTAATCGATATCGATATCAGTACCAATGCAGCATCTATTATGTTACCTCGGTTCTTAAAAAAAAATCAAACAATATTATCCCCTCTCTCATTGAGCATAAGCTTAGACGGCCTCGAGAAGGCTCACGACCTGCAACGAGGCGTCAATGGGGCCTTTAAAAAAACTCTCTATAATATAATGTATGCCAGGCGTTTCTCAGTGCCTGTTTCAATAAAATTTACCATCACATTATTAAACTATAAAGATGCGCTAAAAGTATATCGTCTGTCAAAAAAATTAGGCTGTGAATTTCTGATAAAACTTGCGGAAAAAAACCCTCATTATTATAACCGTGATGAAAATATAAAACATTTCGTGATCCAAAGGCTAAATCTGGGAGCAAGGAATGAACTTAAAAATGAATTGCTTAAGATATTGTCTACTGAGCGAAGAGACAGCAAAAATACCAGCACCCTGGCTCAATTTGCCATAGTCAATACGCTGAAATTCCTACGTTCGGGTAATATGAATTTTATTAAAAGATGCGATGTCCCAAAAAACTGCCTTTTTATAACCTCTGCGGGAAAGATCTATTCCTGCATATACTATGCGCCAATAGGTGATACCAATAAAGGTAAAATTAACCTTGATAAAAATGATAAGATAATACTTAAGGCATCAAGGGGCACCTGCCGTAAATGCCTTGCCTTTCATGGTTTCCTGAACGAAATCAATATTAGCTATAAAACTTCTTGATCAGTCCAGCAACATATAGGCATTCTTCTTCAGGCATAAAAGAATAAAGCGGAAGATGAAGGGCCCTGTTCCAGTATATATCGCTTACTGGAAATTTACATTTCCCGGATAACGCCCCAAATAATTTTGTAATGTGAAGCGGCTTATATGGCTCCTGGGATATAACGTTATTTTTCTTTAGGTAATCATTAAGAGCGTCGCGCCTGTCGGATAAGATGACGAAGTTTTGCGGGACTGAATTGGTGTTCGGCTGATCTTTAAATATTTTTATTGCCCTGACTTTTGAAAGTTCATCTTCATATATCTGTTTTATTTTCAGGCGCGATTTAATAATAACTTGGAGATACCGAAATTTTACTTTTACCGCAATCAAATCCAGCAGATAGATAGGGGCAAACCTCATGCCGGCATCAAGATGCAGTTTCTCATCCCTCCATATCTGGGTATATTTATATATATCTTTATATCTTTCGTTATCAAAAAGAACAGCGCCGCCTCCTCCTCCGCATGAAGACAGAGGCTTATAATAGGAGAATGAAAAACATCCGAAATCGCCAAAGCTGCCAAGTTTTCGGCCAGCATAGGTGCTGCTTTCAGCCTGGCAGGTATCTTCGATTACCTTTAACTTATATTTTTTTGCTATATCCAAAATCTTTTTGATATCGCAGGGCCTTGCAAACATATGCGCTGCTATTACCGCCTTTGTCTTTTTTGTTATAGCCTTTTCTATTTTTTTGGTGTCCATGCTGAGACTATCTTCATCTATATCTACAAAGACGGGTCGGGCCTTGCGGTATGTTACCGCAAGAGGAACCGCCGGATAGGTTACATTAGGCATTATAACCTCATCTCCTGCTCCTATATTCAAAACCGCCAGGCAAAGGCAAAGACCATCTGTCCCGGAGTTTACAGCAACTGCAAACTTCCTTTCTATATAATCAGCGAATTCCTTTTCAAAATTTTTCACTAATACAATTATATCGTCCTGGCCTCTTATAGAATCTAACGCCTTTTTCATCTCCTTGGCATACTCCTGTAGGAGGGCCCTGTCAACCTTCATATCTTCATATCTTATTATCATTTTCGCCGCCTTATTTCTTTGGGTATAACCTTCTGGTCTATCTTTCTGGTTATATCGCATATGCGCTTATAATTCTCAAAATACCTCTCGGCAGTCTTGTCCGGCGCATCTTTTAACAATAGCTCAACATTAAAATTGCTAAAATCCCTATATGTAACCCCCGGCCTCTTATAAAACTCATCATATAGTTTAAGGAGAAAAGATAGTTTTTTCTTATCTGCCTTGACAGCAGTTTCTCCTATCTTCAAAAAAAAGTACTTTTGTTTTATCTCCGGCGGCTGAGTAAGGTATACCCAGTTAGGCAGGATATTGCCATCAGGCATTACAACCAGGTCCAGACGGAATCCTTTTGGTATATTATAATCTTTACATATCAGGCGGCCCCCTTGTTTCATGTCCAAGGCTATTATCTTCAGGTACTCTTTTTCAAATATATGTATATGCCTCTTTTCCCATTTTTCCAAAAGCGTGGGGTGCACATCCATAGAATAAAGCCCTAATGAGGAAAGAAACTTAAAGTTCTCACACATATCCTCCGTCTCATCAGGATGAATAGCCATGGTGGGGTTTACACTTACTCCCATCTGCAACACCAGCTCTATGGATTTTAATATATCATCAAAGCGTTTCTCTGAGACCCCTTTCCTGTGCCTGAAATTGGCGGCAAACCTGCCGTCTATACCATGCTCTACGCATACATCGTTAGCTCTGAGGCATGCAGCCATACCTTTGTTCAATAATATGCCATTTGTCTGAAGAATAATCGGGCACTTTGAAAACTTTGATTTGACATAACTTATAATCTTACTGACCGTATCCCATTCCATGAGCGGCTCGCCTCCGGAGATAACAAAGTTATAATATTTTTCTGGGGGCAAGGTATCTATAAGGACTTTTATCCTGTTAAAGGACAAGGTTGTCTTATTGCTCCTGTGTTTAAAAAAACAATACTCGCAATTTAAGTTGCACCTGTCTGTAAAAAACATCCAGACATGCTCTATGCTTACAACCCTAAATAGTTGCTCTATACTAAACATTCCAGGCCATTTATCGTCTCTTCAATACCATTAAAACTCAATCTTTCTATCTTGTTTGTAGGCTTGAGGGGGTTTTTTAACATAGTATATATAGAAAGTGCCAGGTTGTCTACGTTAAAACTGTCAGCCTCAAGGCCCTTGGTCAGATTGAAGTCTTTCAGCATCTGTGTTCTGTATATCTGTTCTATGCTGTTAAGCGGCACTGTAATAGACTGTTTTTTTAACCACAAAAGCTTTACAACCGTATTATGGCCAGCCATATTGATACTCAGGTCCGCGGCATTCAGATAATCCATAAAATTATCCAGGTATTTTACCAGTCTGATATTCTTTAGCCCGTGGCATTGCCTGTTAAATAGTTCAAAATCCGTGCCGGATATCGCAGGGCCTGTAGATATCATAAAAAATACATCCTTAAGCCTCTTCGCTGCCAAAATAGAATAGAGGATCAGCCTGTCATTGATCACCCCTCCCCCCCTACTGACAATAACCAACTTTTGCCCCTTGCCTATACCTATTTTCTTCTTTAATCTTTCTTTAGATATACTAATTTTTTTGTTATCCAAGATATAGCCTGTATAACATATCTTCTTGGAGCAGCTTCTTAAAGAAGACTTAAAATTATCTGCCTGATGTTTAAAAGACAATTTTTGCAAAGAACTGGTATAATAATCCGTTTCTATTTTGGGATAATGGAAAAAAAACCTATCATAGAACTTGACTGCTTCTGGGGTTTGAGGTGCAAATGACGGATAACCTATGCTACAGGCAATCTTAATATTGTAATTTGCCTTTAAAAACTTTACTATATCTGTCAACTCAAATGTCCAGAATTCTAAGCCGAACGGATAATATTCGGTCAAAAAGATATCTGGCTTAAAGCTGGCGAGCTGCTCTTTTATTATCGACTGCCTTTTCTTTAGAAGGTGCTGCCCCTTTACCCTTTCAATAAGTTCGGTTTTTAAGTAAACCTTTCTGCAGAAATTAAAACATTTCTTATCTACCGAATACGGCAAATTCACCAGTTTTCCAAATTTGCCAAGCCCCATGCTGTGCTCCAGCTTTCCGCTGTGCAATATCAGTATCTTAACCTTATCATGCAGCTTATGCCTTAAACCAGAAAGCAGAGAGGATATCCGGGTAATATGGCCTAACGTCTGATCATTGGTTACATAGATTGCTATTTTCATGAGATCAACTAGTCCTTTGACAAGTTAGTTATCGTCATGTTATAATTATACGATAAAAAGGATATTTTTTCAATGAATTATAATCTATACTTTTTCCCTGTGCTTTTAGCCTTGGGCATTGCAAGCTCTATTACAGATATGCGCTACAATAAAATCCGCAATAAGCACCTACTCTTTGCCTTTATAGCGGGAATTTTTATATACGCATACCTGTTCTGGGCCGGCTCTCTAATATTTAACGTTAAACTGGCAGTTAATATCTCCGCCTCTATAATAATAGGATACCTTCTCTATCTTACAAAAACATGGGGCCCCGGCGATGCCAAGCTATTCATTGCCTACGCATTCCTTATGCCTTCATCAAGATATTCCAATTTTTTCATATTCCCTTCTGCCGCACTTTTTCTGAATATAATGCTGATAAACACTGTTGGCATACTGACTATTGCGGGCATATCTGCTTTTAAAAACCGCGTTGCGTTATACAACTTAGAAGTGGCAAGAGAATTCCTTCATGAACTAGTCAAATCCTTTTTCACGCTATACGCGCTTAGCTGGGTTATCGAACCCCTAATATCCAGGCTATCCCTTAATAGCGCCGTCCTTGTAATACTTATATATTATCTTGCTTATTTTTTAGTCTTTGCTCTAGTAGGCGTGATAAAAAAATTTAAATTGGTGTTGGCTTCTTTGTTCATTTCAGGATTACTGCTAAGGCATCTCTTTATGGCTGAAGGTTTTACCCTTGGGGGCTTAACCGAAAACCTGGGGCTTGCCTTAAAATATGCCATATTCTTTGGGCTGATTGCAATAACAATAAAAAAGCTTAATCCAATTGAAAAAGAAAGTAAAATTCCGCTGGCCTTTTTTATGTTCATTGGCGCTATAACAGCAAACACGGCCCTTATCAGCTGGGCTATGAAATTACTCTATCTTGCGAGAAGGTAACAATATGCAACCACTCAAACCACTTTTAAGGGACTTATCGGAAGACAACATAAGGTTTAGCTGTCATGATTACCAGCTGAGTCTAAAGATTGATGCAGCAAAAATAGCCTCTAGCAAGATCAGGCGTAATATATATAAGCTCTTAAACGAATATAGGGATCTGCTATTTATCGCAATAGAAGGCATACCGTATTGTTATCTCCCGGGCGCAAAAGAACACATCTTTTATGCAAAACAAGCAGGAAAAAAATATTATAACCCAGACAAATGCAGATCTTGTCTGTATTTTAAAAATTGCCCTGGCTTGGAAAAAAATTCGAGGATAAAAGAGGCTATACCGATAAAAGACCTGCCCCAGGAAATCGCCTTTGAGCTCACCCAGGATTGCAATCAGAGTTGCCGCTTGTGTTCATTGCATAGCACAGAAAAATGTAGCTTGCCCTTCAAAAAGATTAAAGAAGTCTTAAGAGAAGGCTGGTCTCTGGGAATAAAAAGAGCCTCATTTACCGGTGGCGAACCTACGCTACATAAAGATATAAGAGAGATCTTAAGATATGCAAAGGATAAAGGCTTCTATGTACGCCTCAATACCAATGCCATCTCTCTTAATGAGGACTCAATAAAAAAGATTGAAGACTCCGTAGATAATATCCTTATTTCATTACAGGGTTGCAACATTAAAACCGAGGAGGCATTAACTGGAAGTGGCCGGTTTTTAGAAAAAAAATTAAAGAATATAGCCTATATTAAAAAATCCCGCATCCCCATTTTAAGAATAGGAACTATGATTTCGAAGACTTTAATTGCAGATTTCATAAACTACTGCAAAATTATCAAAGGCCTGAACATAAAAAGATGGGAGTTGTACAGGCCCATAACTGCAAGAGAGAATCATGCTGAATACAAACTTACAAAATATGATTTTAACAAAGTTGCCAATCTCATCTTATGGGTAAGAAAAAAGGGGGTATTCGCGATATTCGGCAATACCCTGCCATTCTGCATGAGCCAGGTCACTTTCAGGCACCCGGAGATATTTGCCGGAAATATGTACGAGGACGGCCATATGAGGCTCGTTCTTGATGCAAAAGATTTTTTTAAACCGAGTTATTTTATCAATAAAGACCTCGGTAGCTCTATCCTGGGGGCATGGAAAAACCCCGCACTAAATAAGATGCGCTCTCTCTCCTACCTTCCGGAAGAGTGCGAGCGATGCCGTTATCTTAACTGGTGTAAAGGCGGAAGCAGGTCTTCCTCGTGGAAAAAGAATAAAAACCTTTTTGCGACAGACCCATTATATAATGCATAGAAAATATGTTTTTATAAGAGATGACGACATATATCGGACAGACAGGATTTTTCTGAAAATATCGGAGTTTCTGCTAAAAGAAAAAATACCCACAAGCTATGCTATCATACCGGCTAAGCTACAAAAAAGTCTAATTTCCTACCTGAAAATAAAGCAAAGGCTGCACCCTTTACTTATTGATATTCTGCAGCATGGTTACAGACATATAAACTATAGCCCTAAAATAGCAGATAAGTACGAGTTTGGAAAATTAAGAAGTTATTTTCAGCAGAAAAATGATATTGCCAAAGGGTTTAATAGATTAAGTGAGGCCTTCGGGGATATGTTCTTTCCCTGCTTTGTACCTCCATACCATGGTTATAATATCACAACCTTAAAGATATTAAACAAACTGGGATTTTCTTTATTTTCTGCGGACAGGATTGTAATGCCGGGAAGGTTTGATTTTAAACAACTGCCAACCACCATAAGCCTGAATGATTATGCCAAAGAAGGCACACCGCTATGTATCCCTTTTGATATGATGGCAAAGAGATTTTTGCATTACCTGAATAGTTGTGACGATTTTTTGGGCATAGTATTTCATCATCATGTGATAAAAAGGGGCGGGGACTTAGATAATATATTGAGGTTTTTCCTGTTTCTAAAAAAAATGGAGCAGAGAAAATATATCATTCTTGCTCCTATCTCTAAAATATCTCGTCTTATAAAATAGCCCTGAAATATCAAGACTACAATACCTATTGCAAGAGATCTCTTATGCCGTCTATATTTGGGTTTAAAGCCTCTTCCTTTATATCAGGGTCCCTAATCATATCTATGATCTTAACTGCAATCTCAACCGGGTAGTTATATTCCTTAGCACAGATTAAAAGGACGAGGTCTTTGACAATTGAGTCATAAGTGAACATCGGACCTTGCGGGTTAAAAAGTATTTTATATCCTAATATTTCATCAAAATCAACCCCCTTGCCTTCATAAGATACTTCAGGGATTGCCGAGCGTGTTAAAAACCCATAATACAAATTCAGGAATATTAAAGAATCCTGGGGTTCCTGGGAGCCGTAATTAACAGTAAATTCAGCCTCGTTGATTGCCTGACTTATAAGAGACAGGTCTCGATCTTTTAACCCATT
>CAZBNF010000046.1:0-9002 GCA_964493115.1 uncultured Planctomycetia bacterium
AAAAAAAGCCAAATCGCTGCTCCGATAAAGGCATAAATGTTTATAGCTACACTAAGGCATCGCTGAGAAGGCAAAGGCATGAACGACTAATATCCATAAACAAATACCTCGGATAGCAGGATATTATCGAAAGCAACGGTCTGAGTTTAACGAAACTAAATGCGTTTAGATACAAAAAAGCCTGCAGTAATCTGAGCGGGACCTTGCTGGTGCGAGCGGGCATGGTTCGCCCTATAAAGCTACTATGCGAGAGCGAGCAGCAGCGTGGAGCAAAAATTACCTCGCCGGGGTAATTTTTGCGTTCCTGCGAAAATTGCTGCAGGCTTTTGAACTATTTGTTTCCGATTGTTTCACAGAATGCATTGTATGTGTTTTTACTCTTGCAGACAAGTGATTATGCTGATATAATTGTCTATATGGATGCCGAACAGATACAACCAACACTTCTTTTTTCAGTTCTATGCGATGATGTAAGGCGCGAGGACAATGGAAAGTTTATGCTTATAGGGCTTTTCGAGACAATAGGCTCAGCTGTGTTTCCCGCGGTTCATCCCAAATTGTATGTAATGAACTGTTGGTGCAGCGGTATAGGCAAATTTAAGCAGAAAACAAGATTACTGAAGACGGATAATGTAAAACTTATCGAAGATGAGGAGACCGAATTCAATCTTATAGATTTAAAAGCTAAACACCGTATAGTGGCGCGGTTTAATAACCTGTGTTTTGATTCCCCGGGCGAATACGCAGTTGAAGTACTCTTAAACGGTGAGCTTAAGGTAAGGTATCCTTTGATAGTTGAAAAAGGCCCGCAAAAAGATAAACATATAAAATAATATTTTCCTTAAAAATCATGAAAAAAAGCGATAGAAGATACATGAAAAGGCTTGCTGTAACCACAAAGATAAAGGTATACAGGCTGGATAAAAAAACCAGGCATACTCTTAATGCATATCTTCTTGAGACAAAAGATATGACGCAAAAGGGGCTTTTTTTAAAAACCCAAAAACCGCTCCCCCTTGGCACTGAACTGCAGCTGGAATTTAGTCTTTTGCAGGCATCAACTCCTGTTACAGTTGATGCAAGAGTTGCCTGGATAGCCAAGTCATCCCAAGTCGGTTATTATCCCGGTATGGGAGTATCTATAACGCGAATTAAAAGGGGCGATGGAAAGCGGATAAGAGATTTTCTCAGGGATAAATTCCGTAATTATCGCCATGCTGTTAAACTTAAAGAGATGTATATCCAGCTTAAAGATATGGGAGCGCGGCTTTATGAAATGGAACAGTCTCACATGCACGCACAGCACTTCAGAAAAGTTATCGAACACGCGATACATGAAATAGATAACATTGCCCACATACTCGATAAAGAGGTGTGGGAGGTAAAGAGCCTATAATTTATGGGAGCTGTTGAGCGCCCCTGTCCGGTAAAGCTGATAGCAGGGGTTATTTCATCATCAGAAATATTTTCAAACCAGGCAGAAGAAAAACTTGTCGAGGCCTTTGGCGGCATCGATTACAGAAGTAAAACAATAGATTTTGATTTTACGAAATACTATGCCAATGAGATGGGAACGGCTTTAAAGAGATATTTTTTAAGCTTCAGCAAGCTCATAGACCCCGTTCGCCTTGCCGAAATAAAAATATTTACCAATGAAGTTGAGGGGTGTTTTGCGCAAAGAACGCCTGTTCTTAAGCGTTCGGTAAACATAGACCCCGGTTACATTACCGACGCAAAGCTGGTACTTGCCTCAACAAAAGATTATAGCCACCGTATATATCTGTCTAAGGGCATATATGCTGAAACCACGCTGTTTTATCAAAAAAATACTTTTCAGCCTTTAAGCTGGACATACCCTGATTACAGGACAGATGCGTATATAAATATATTTAACGATATTCGTGATATTTTTATGGGCCAGAGAGAAACTTGATATGAAGATTGACAAAAACAGGATATTTTATCATATAGCAGTTGGAAGGCTTCTTGAGAATATCGAGTATTACATGAGCCTTGGCGTGAATTTTGAGATATATGTGAGCTCTGAATTTATAGATAATCATAAACCGGGCCAGATAGATTGCATAAATAAGCAATTCCAAAAAAATAATATCCTGAAAAGAATTCATGGCCCGTTTTTAGATTTGGCCCCGGCGAGCTCCGATATCAGGATAAGGGATATATCGAGGCAGCGCATTGTATCCGGTATTGATATATGCCGCAGGCTGGAATGTGATAATATAGTATTGCATAGCCATTATGATCCTGTATATCACAAGAGGCATCTAGGCCAATGGAGAGCGAATTCAAAATTTGCCTGGAAGGAGATATCAAATTGCAGCAAGGCCTTTGATGTTACGGTTAGTATAGAAAATTCAGAAGACGACAGCCCTGATGCTATTTTCTATCTTATTAAAGAATACCCGATGTTTAAGGCGTGCTTTGATCTTGCCCATTATACGATATTCGGCCTTATGGACTGGAAAGAAATTTTTAAAGCATATCCAAAAAGCTCTATAAACGAGGTGCATCTTTCAGATAATAATACCAGAGAAGACCAGCACCTTGTACTCGGCGAGGGATCTGTTGAGGTAAAGTATCTTTTGGATAAAATAGAGCCGCTTGACAGCAATATTGCCATAACTATTGAGCCTCATTCGAGAGAGGATATGTTAAAAGATATAGAGTATATGAGAAATTTTTCTTGACAATGTTTTTACCTATTGGTAGACTATATAGTAGAATAATATAAAAGGAGGATTACAGATGTCAAAGGGTGCTAAAATTGCGGTATCAGGTATATTGGTGCTATGTATGGCGGCAGTTGCTTTGCCTGCTTTTGCGCAGGAAGGCAGCGTGATAGAGAAGATGGGCAAAAAACTCGGAAGAGGTATAGTCAATATCGCTACAGGATGGGTTGAGCTGCCTAAAAACATATATGATACAAGCGTTGATACAAATAATCCTCTTATGGGTATTACCTACGGCACTTTAAAAGGATTGGGCATGACAGTGGTAAGAACAGGCGCAGGTGCATATGATACTGTAACATTCCTTTTCCCTGTGCCGCAGGATTACAAACCTATATTACAGCCTGAATTTGTTTTTGAGGAAAAATAATTCCTTAGGTTGCAACATCTATTGAAAAGGCTTAAAACGAAGCAATAAATACAAAACCATATATATATTTTATTGCTTCGTTTTCTTTTAAGAAAGAATTGAATCATGAATGAGCCGAAAGAAGATAAAGATTCCCTTAAGGAGCGCAGGCAAAGTAACCGTAAAACAGGCTCCAAGGAAAAAAGAAATTATATAAGGACACGTTTCTCTGTTCCCATACTTATCTATATACAAGGGAAAAACGATGCCGAAAAAATAACCGCGCGCGCCTGGGATATAAGCGCAAGCGGCATGATGATTGAAGCTGATGCAAAACTAACGGTAGGTATTGAGCCTGATATAGATATGACCCCGCCTGACAGCCTTAATCCAATCCACTGTAAGGGTAAGATAGTGTGGTCCTCTCGACGCAGCATCGGAAATGGGCATAATTATGGAGTGGAGTTTATATCCATTGAAGAGGATAATAAAAATACATTCCTGAAGTTTCTGTGCGATCTTATATATAAGAGCGGCAAGGAGAAATAATTTTTAGCAATAAGTGTTTTTTGCTTGTATATTCGCCGTCAATCAATTATTATAGATATATAAAAAGGAGGCAGTAAAATGGCAAGGCGTACTTTTTTAGTGTCTTTATTAGTAGTATTATTTATAGTATGTGTTTTTACTATAAGCAATGTTTATGCCCAGCAGATACAGCCTGTAAAGCAGGAGAATAAGGTGGTAAAGTTTTTTAAAGGTGTTTTTGTATGGCCTTTCAGCGTGACAAAGCAGGGTGCCGAGACAGTCGGCCGTACCACGAAGGCAGCAGTGACTACAGTCACTGATACAGGTACCAACGCGGTGCAGACTGTTACAGGTAAGCCTGAGAAGATAAAAGATGTTGTAGTTGATCCTGTAAAAGGAGCGGTCAATACAGGATATACTGCGGTAGAGGGCACACTTAAAACGCCTGTAGAGGGTACAAAAGAGGCTTTTGAATAAAGCTTATATAAGGATATCTCGGTGGGGGATAATGCATTATATAAAAAGTGATCCTAAATAGGGTCAGGGTAATTTTCCTGTTGAGACTGCCTTGGAAAGTTACTCTGACCCTATTTTTTTAAGTTGACGCAAGGTTACTTCTATGAAAATAAAGATAAATTATATAAAAAACATAGCGGTCTTGACAATTGATGGCAGGATAAATATTAATTCATCAAAGCTTATTGAGACCGTTGGTTCGTTGCTTGATAAAGGCACATCCAAGATGGTGGTTGATATGCGCAATGTGGATTTTGTTGATTATAATGGTTTGTCTGTATTAGCAATAACCTATAAAAATGCTTTAAACAATAACAGCATGATGAAACTTTGCGGTATATCATTGAATATACAGGAACTTTTAAGGGTTGTAAAGCTAGACGATGTTTTTGAGATATACGATAATCTTGATGATGCGCTTGCCAGTTTCAAGCATAAGGCCAGGGCGGTCAATGTTGAGGCCGTTGAACAGCCGCTGAGAAGACGGTTTATGAGGCTTGATATGGATATACCCGTGACATACAAGCTCTCTAAGGGAGTTTATAGTCATAAAACAGGAAGTCTTTATACGGGCAGAATGGAAAATATAAGCGGAGCAGGGCTGTTCCTGCGCACCATACACATGCTCCCTCCGGGAAGCGAAGTATCTGTCGGGGTTATGCTTGAAAAGGATAAAGAGCCAAGGTATTTTAATGGGGTTATAATGTGGCTTGCGGATAAAAGCCTTCAACCCGAACTCTTTCCCGGTATGGGTATATCCTTTACGGATATTTCTTATCGTGTGCAGGAAGAGATATTGCAGTTTATTGAAAAACATATGGTAAGCCGTAGAGGTTAAAAAAAGGAGATATTATGTTTAAACTAATGGTTGCAATATGCGCTGTTTTATTTATAATCGCCTGTCCTGCCCATGCAACACCCTCTGGCGGAACTAACCCTGTTACAGACGGCAGCCTTGTCGCTCTTGCCTTTGAATATGATTATGTCTTTGACAGAGAGATAAAGTCTTCGCAGGTCAACGATGGTAAGATTAAAGAGGCAAATACGTTTTATCTTACACTTACTACCAAACCGGCAGATTTCCTTTTTCTTTATGCGAAAGCAGGAGGCACAAATTTTCAAATTAAGTCAACCCTGACAGATGGCAGAACCTTAACAGAAAAGTACAAGACAGGTTTTTTTACAGGGGGCGGAGCTAAACTTGTGTATGAGGTTATACCAAACCTTAAATTCGCGCTTGATAATCAGTTGAATTGGTGGACGGCTGATATTGAAGATGTAAGTTATGATCAGGGAATAACAGAGAAATCCGGGCACAGGTCAGCATGGGAATACCAGTTATCCGGTATATTCAGCTATAAAATAAAATGGGACAAGGTTGTGCACCCTGTTAATGGTGAATGGCCTGCCATTACACCTTATCTAGGCCTTAAATACTCATATCTTAAGATGGATAATAGCATAAATATCAGCACATCCTCAGGTGCTGTTGTTGTGCCTGACTCCATAAGAAACAAGAATAAAACAGGGCTTATATTCGGTGCTGATATAGACTTGTCAAGCCTTGGCGGGTTTATGTTTAATCTTGAGGCAAGGCTTCTTGATGAAAACGCCATATCCGGCTCATTAAGCTATAATTTCTAGTGTAAAAATGTAAAAGGTGAAATTTATCCTTTTCACCTATTGACTTTTGTTGTAATATAGGGCATATTTGTTTTGGGAAAAGAAATAGAGCTCTTTTAAATAAGAAACGATAAAGGCAAACTGTTCGAAAGGGCAGGGCGCAAAGCTACGAGCCTAAACTCTGATGTTTTTTTGGAGTATGGTAGTCGGGTTGCCGAAATGCAAGTAGAATCACGCAAACCCTAAGGCTTTCAATGCGCTTATTGCCATGTTGAAAGTTTTAGGGTTTTTTGTTTTTATCCTATAAAAGGGGTTGTAAAATGAAGAAGTACGATAAGCAAAATGAACGGACAGGAAGGATAGTGGCGTTTCTTACAAGGGCGGAAGTAGATTTTATAGACAGCCTTGCCAAAGACGCCCTGTTTTCTACAGGCCATAAACTTTCAAGGACCGATATTATAAGGGCTATGGTAGACGCGATAAATATTAAGTATATAGATGGAAAAGGTATTTCATCTAAGTCAGGCCTTGAAAGAAGGCTGCTTTCTCTTATGAATATGACATTACCGGCATCCTTATTAGAAATCAAAAAACAGACTCAAACAAATGAAAACAGTTAGATTAATTATTATAGTATTGTTTCTTATGCCGTTTCTATTCACAATCGGCACAATAGCCTCCTCAGCTGAAACAATAGGCCCTGCCTCGGTGGGTAATTATTATATTCAAGTTAAGAATATCGCGGATTTTGGAAAAGCCCTAAAATCAGCTACAGAAGGTATTGTTATGCTGGAAATAGATATAGCAAGGAATATAATTCTTTACATAAAAGAGGCAAAGCCACTTGATACATATAGAATTTTACATAGTATAAAGGCCCTATCTGCTGTAAATGCTTAGCGGGGGAAAACATGAATACCAGGTTGGAACAAAAAATAAATATTGAAAACCCGACAATAATAAGATGGTATACAGAGACAGCTGATTTTTTGCAGATCGAGATTTCACCTGCACATATACTGCGTATCAAAATTGACAGGATCTTAAAGAAATAAAAAAAGGAGGCAGTCATGGGAAAGGAAAGAGCTGTTAAAAGGCAGCAAAGATGTGCAAGGAGGAGAATGGGCTTAAGAAGATTTATAAAGAGCTTCCCGCCATTTCTGTTAATTCTGGCTTTGGCAATGCCTGTTTTGGCCGCAGAAAACGCCGGAGAAAAGCTTGCCGGCGGTATTGGGGATGCCGCTACAGGATGGGTTGAGGTTCCACGGGAAATGGCAGATACTACCCAAGATACCAATGTAATAGAGGGAGTTACTGTAGGTACTGTAAAAGGCGCGGGCGAGGCTGTTGTAAAGACAACCAAAGGCGTCGTGGATGCGGCAACATTTTATATCCCTGATAACCAGGATAAAGAATAGTTCTAAACCTAAAAAAGTGGGGGGCTTAATGCCCCTCCACGGGGGGTTAAATGTCGTACAATCAAAGGAATAGGATATTCAAGGTGCTCTATAAGCGTTATTTCAATAAAGTGCGTTTACGTGTTATGCGCATATTATACAATGAAAAAGACGCGGCTGAGGATATAGCTCAAGAGGCATTTATGCGGGCATATATGTATCTAGATAAGATATACAGGAAAGATGAATTTTTAAAATGGGTTTATACTGTGTCGCGCAATCTTTCATATAATTACAGGCGAGATAGGAAATACAACATAAATAGCTCTCTGGATGCAAAAATAAACGGCTATCAAGACAGTATGACATTACTGGAAAGGACAGCTGATACCAATAATCCTGCCCCTGATGAGATGGCCCGGAAGAATGAGCTCCTGGACATGTTTAAAGATGCTCTTAAAAAATTAGCTCCTAATTATAGGGCAGCTGTTCAACTTTGCGGAATAGATGGGCTTACATATGATGACGCGGCTACAGCGTTAAACACAAGCGTAAGCGTAGTAGCTCACAATCTTATGAGGGCAAAGAGAGAGCTTTCCTGCATAATAGGATAAAATGGGTATCTGACCCTGTTTTTTAGATTCTTATTGCATTTTCCCGCCAAAATCGCTATAATTAATCCCGATGTTAAGAATATACCTTCTTTTAGTAAGCTTTCTATCAATTATACTATCTGTGCCGGCATATGCTGCGCCCTGCTACGGCACAAAGATGCCGCAAAAAGGGGAATTTTTTTCAGGGCTTGAAGGATATTATATTCAGAGAGGCCTTGAGAAAGACCATGGCAAGGTAAAGAGCCTTCAAAGCTTTCTGCTTATATCTTACGGATTGCTCGATTGGCTCAGCATAGATTTAAAGGTAGGTTCAGGAGGCATTAAAAGGTACGATGCTTCACAGGATAATGTGGATTATCGGGCAAGGTTTGATGGGGGTTATGGGTTTAGGATCAAGTTTTTTGAAAAAGATAAGATTAAGCTTGCAGGGGGTTTTCAGCACATAAGCGTCCATCCTTTTGTAACAAGGCTTAATAACAAAAAATACAAGGCAGTGCTTGATGACTGGCAGGGTTCTGTCCTGGTGTCTTATGATTTTTCAGTTATAGTGCCATATGCGGGGGCGCGCCTGTCCAGAACAGATTATATAAACTGGATCGACAACAATAGAAAACGCCACATGTCTGATACAGGCAAATCAGTCGGCCTTATATTAGGTACTGATGTAAATATCACAGACAAGATGTGGCTTAATGTTGAGACAAGTTTTTTTGATGCAAAGTCTCTGGCATTAAGCTTAAACGCCAGATTCTGATAAACCAGTAAAAGCGGAGGGTAAGATATATGAAGAAACTGCTAGTGGTGTTGGTGATATTGGTAGTAGTTGTAGCAGGGCTGTCATTTGGCAAAAATATGATCGCTAAGATAGCTGTTGAGAGGGGCGTTGAGATGGTTACAGGCCTTCAGCTTCGTATGGCAGGCCTTAACATCGGCATACTAAAGACACTGATAAATATTGATGGCCTTGTTCTTTATAACCCCAAAGGTTTTGAAGACCGCATTATGCTTGATATGCCAAATATATATGTGAATTACAACCTGCCTGCGATTTTAAAAAGCAGGGTGCATCTGTACAGTATGAAGATTAATTTAAGAGAGTTTATTGTAGTAAAAAACAAGGATGGCAAATTAAACCTGGACTCACTTTCGGTTGTTCAGGCGCAGAAAGAGGGTAAAAAGCCCCAGGAAAAAGATAAAGGCAAAGCACCTCAGATGCAGATCGATA